>JAOUMY010000008.1 GCA_029881255.1 Gammaproteobacteria bacterium
CGCCGGGGATGGTGAGGGTAGTGCCGGGTTTGAGGGATTCGCTGTTTTCTATCCCGTTGGCCTCGGCGATGAGGTACCAGTAGGCTGAGCTGCCGAAGTAGGTGGTGGAGATACTCTCCAGGGTGTCGCCCGGATTTATGGTGTGTTGTGACACCGAGCCCGGTTCGCCTTGGCCCATGTCGGTATAGATGTAGTCGGTGCCGGAGTTGGCGATGTCGTGTTTGAATTCGCCGTCGACGACGATGAGGAAGCGGGACACGTTGATGGTTGCACCGGCTTCGATTATGTCTACGGTGTTCGGTCCGCTAATGAAACGAGTTTCTTATTGATATTCTGCTAGTTACGGAAGCATAAATTGTTCTTCAATGTCTTCAATTGCATTATCCCGGTTCAGAGCCAAACCGATAAAACTTGATGAAACTTGATTTTCGAATACGAGACCTTATAATTCCTTTATGCGTAAATTCATCAATGCCGATGCACTCCAACGAGCCCTGGAACAAAAGGGTTGGACTCAAGCCAAGTTAGCCGATGAGGTGGGGGTATCATCGCAATCGGTTACAAACTGGGTTCAAGGCGAAGGCTTCCCACGTCCTGCTGCGCTGTTAAAACTCGCAACCTCATTGCGTCTTAGTTTTGATGAACTGGTCAACACTGAAACTCAATCACTTCCAATCGTTGCTTTTCGAAAAAAGGGTAGTGCCAAAACAACTGACGCACACATCAAGAAAGCGTGCGAAATCGGAATGCTGCTCAAGCCTCTTGTTCCATTCCTGCCTGAGATGCACGCGTTGCGAACATTAATTACGTCTCCTTCCACTGACTACAACAAATTACAACTTGCTGTTTCACAGACTCGTTCTCGATTAGGCATAGGTGATAACGCAGTTCTACATTATGAACAACTCATTGGCGAGTTTTCGGAAAATGGGGCCATTTTAGTTCCGGTGCTCTGGGGTGCCAAAGGCAATCATGAGAATGCCATGCACATTCGTTTGCCCGAAGAGGATGTCACTTTTATCTTTGTTAATCTTGACACTCACGCCGAGGACTTTAAGTTTTGGATGGCGCATGAGCTTGCGCATGTTTTCACACCGGAATTGGCTGGTAAGACCAAAGGTGAAGACTTTGCAGATGCCTTCGCTGGTGCTTTGCTGTTTCCTCAATCCTGTGCTGAATTAGCCTACACTGAACTAAGCCGTAAACGTACGACTAATGCAGAAATTGACATTTTACGTCGCTACGCACATACGCATAGCATCTCCCTAAACACGGTGTTTCAGCAAGTGCGAGAGTTTGCGAAAAATACCGGTTTACCGTTTTTGAAAATAGACGAAACCGCAATACACAAAGTACGAAATAAGTTCTCTGGCCCCTTGGTGAGCGAGGCGCTGTTTGATCCACTACCACCTACACCTAAGCAATATATTGCAAATGCTGAAAACGTCTTTCGTTCAGACTTTTTTTTCGCCCTAAAACAAATGATAGTTAAACGCGGCACAGAGGCCGGCTATCTACAACAAGTGTTAGATCTGTCAATTGGCGATGCAATTGCGATGCGTGAGGATCTACTTAGTTGACGCTTGTTTTGCTCGACACTAATGCATATCTGAGATTGGCAAAACGGATTCGACCCATGCTTGGTGTGAAGTTCGGGCAAAAAGAATACGTGCTTACCATCTTGAAGATCACAGAAGATGAGGTGTATAGGAGCCCTCGCCTAAAACATAATTACCCTTGGTTTAGTAACCCGGAACACGTAGAAGAACGACTCTCAAAACAGGTCAAACTCAAGAAAGATGAAAAGGCAATTATCGAAATTGCAAAAGGAGTCTTTCGACAGCACGTCGTAGAAAACGCGGCCAATTATAAGACGCCTCCCTCCCCTGTAGATTGTTATATACTCGCTTTCGGACAAGTGCGCCCAGCTATTGTCGTCACGGACGACCTCAGTATGCATCAACTGGCCAAGGAGTTCGGACTGGATAAACAGGTATGGCACGGTCATGAACTATTGCACAAAATGCTCAGCGGGAAGTATATCGATAAGCAACTGGTTTCTGATATCTATGATGCACTGGAAAACAATGGCGACTTACCTAAGTCTTGGCGCAATGTAAAGCACACGGCTTTCAAGAAAATATTTGGTCCGCAAAAAGAAACATAGAGGTCGACGGCACTGTACTTTCTCTTTGAGATCGATCGCTTTCTCTGACTCTAGAATTTATTGTGGTCTGTCCAAATCACGACAAATTCTCCACCAAAAACTGCTCCACAAAACTCCGCGATTTCGCCCCGTTAAACCGTCCTATTTCTTCGCCGTTATGGAAAAGCAAAATCGTAGGAAAGCCACGAACCTTGTATTGCCCCGCTATTTTCATATTCAAGCCTTCATCGACTTCAAGCTTTGCAAGATGAATGGGGGTTTGCCATTCATTTACGACTTTTTCCAGTATCGGCGCGATGACGACACACGGCGGACACCAGTCTGCCCACAGGTCGACGAGTATGGGTTGTTGATGAGAGGCCTGGATCACTTCGGTGTCGAAGTTTTCGTAGCTGGTTTCGAAGATACGATTATTCATGTAACGGGGATTTTGTATTTGATAGGGAGTAGCAGTCAAGCCGGGAATCTATTCATCCGACCTGACCGCTATCTGGGGGTAACTATTGCAGTAAAACTAAATGTCTGTGCGATTACGCATCGCCGGGCTCAAACCAGAGTCATCACCTGAATATGGCATGCTGCTCTGCTCGTCTTTGTCGTCCTTGCTAGTCTGATCTTTACTCGGCTTGAGTTTTTCGCCTTTCATCAAAATGGCGACTTGTTCCTTATCAATGGTTTCGTAATCGATCAGCGCATCTGCCATGTTGTGAAGAATTTGAATCTTGTCTTTCAGAATATCCCGTGCGCGGTTGTAATTGCGTTCGATGATGACTTTGATTTCCGAGTCGATCTTTTCCGCAGTAGAACCCGACACGGATTTTTCATTGGCGTTTTGACCAAGATAACCAGCGCCTTGTTCTTCGGTAAAGGCCAAGGGTCCAACCACGCTCGACAAGCCCCACTTGCGCACCATATTGGTTGCGAGTTCGGTCGCGCGTTGAATATCGTTGCTTGCGCCTGTTGTTACCGAGTCTTCGCCAAAAATGATTTCCTCGGCAAGGCGTCCGCCATAGAGACTGGACAACTGGCTTTCCAGACGACGTTTGCTGTAACTGAGTCGGTCTTCTTCGGGTAAATACATGGTTACGCCCAGGGCGCGTCCACGCGGTATGATACTGACTTTGTGTACGGGATCATGCTCTGGTACACACAGGCCGACGATGGCGTGACCGGCTTCGTGATAAGCGGTAATCTTCTTTTCATCGGGACTCATGACCATTGAGCGTCGTTCTGCGCCCATCAGAATTTTGTCTTTTGCCTTTTCGAAGTCGAGCATTTCGATGTAGTCACGACGTGCGCGTGCGGCAAACAAGGCGGCTTCATTAACGATATTGGCGAGATCGGCACCAGAGAATCCCGGTGTACCGCGCGCAATAACCTTGGCGTCGATATCGTCACCGATGGCGACTTTGCGCATATGGACTTTGAGTATCTGTTCGCGACCTTTGACATCAGGAAGAGGCACAGTCACCTGTCTGTCGAAACGACCGGGGCGCAGCAAGGCATTGTCTAGCACGTCAGGACGGTTAGTCGCGGCAACAACCACGATGCCTTCATTACCTTCGAAGCCGTCCATCTCTACCAATAATTGATTCAAGGTCTGTTCACGTTCATCGTTTCCACCGCCATAACCTGCGCCGCGCTTGCGACCCACGGCGTCGATCTCGTCGATGAACACAATACACGGTGCAACTTTCTTGGCTTCGACAAACAAGTCGCGCACGCGTGATGCACCAACACCGACAAACATCTCAACGAAATCAGAACCGGAAATGGAAAAGAACGGCACACCGGCCTCGCCTGCAATCGCTTTCGCGAGGAGTGTTTTACCGGTACCGGGAGAACCAACCATCAACACACCCCTAGGAATCTTTCCACCAACACGTGTGAAGTGGGAGGCGTCTTTTAAAAAGTCTACGATCTCGCCTACTTCTTCCTTGGCCTCTTCAACGCCAGCGACATCGGATAATTTTATGTTGACGGTTCCCGCTTCAAACGATTTTGCGCGGGACTTGCCGAATTTCATTGCGCCACCACCGGCACCACCCTGGGCGCGGCGGGAAAAATAGATGAACACGCCAATGAGGATGATGAACGGTAACCAGGACATTAAGAAGGTGCGCGCAAAACTCGGCTTGTCCATCGGCGCGGCAGTTACTACAACATTGTGATTGAGCAGATCACCCATAATGCCCGGGTCATAGGGCGCGTCGGTCCAAAAGGATTTGCCATCGGCAAAGATTCCGTAGATAGCCCCCTGGTCGATATAGACCTTGGACACTTCGTCGTTATTCACTTTTTGAACGAAGTCAGAATACGGAATGTTAAAACGGGGATCGGCGCTACGACCGGACGAACCTCCGATGACTGCTACCATGACGATTGCACCAACAAGTGCCAACGCTAACCATTTTGCCTGCATGAGAGCCTCCTGTTCCGAGTCTGAGCGCGGATATAACCTGGACCTATCGGTCTATTATCTCTGTCGTGCACGATTCACGCCGTGTTTGCGCCTATGATCTCTTACGATTTGGCATTGGGTGTAATCAGCATTACGTCTATTTGAGGATTGTTTTTAGAAACTTCAAGTGCGCCAGATTTTTACCTCTATTTTGAGTGGTATTCAGTGCTGAAGATATGCTTCCAGACGTTTCATTCCCTCCTCCAGGCGCTCAATCGAGGTGGTATAGGCGAAGCGTACATGGGTATTGGCGAGATGGGTACCAAAATCTATCCCGGGCGTAATGGCGACACCTGCTTGTTCAAGCAACTCGTTACACCATAGAAAACTGTCCTGCGTAAATGCAGAGCAATCACAATAGATATAAAAGGCACCAGTAGGTACAGATTTTATTTTGAATCCCAGTCTTTCGAGAGCAGGCAGCAGGAAATCGCGCCGGTGCTGAAATTCCATACGACGTCTTTCCAGCTCTTCCATTGTTTCGGGGGTAAAACACGCCAGCGCCGCATGTTGCGCTGGTGTCGACGCGGCAAGAAAAATATTTTGTGCGAGCTTGTCGATGGGCTCAATAAACTCTTCTGGCACAACCATCCAGCCAAGTCGCCAGCCGGTCATACCGAAAAATTTGGAAAAACTGTTTATAACAAAAACATTCTCGCCATAATGCAATGCAGTGGGTAAGCGCTCGTCCGTATATTCAAGGCCGTGATATATCTCATCGACGATTAAATAACCATCATGCTGTTTGAGCGTTGCGGCCAATTCGCGTATCGATTCAGCCGACAATACAGTACCCGTCGGATTGGCCGGTGATGCCACCAGTAATCCTCGGGTATGTTGATCGGCATAGCGATGAATGTCCTCAGGCCTTGGTTGAAAATTCTGGTTGGCGTCGACTGGAATATTTATCGCCCTGCCCTCGAACAAACGCACAAAATGACGATTGCAGGGATAGCCGGGGTCGGTGAGCAAAACACTATCCCCTGGATTCACCAAGGTGCCAAACAACAGCTGCAGCGCACCGGATGAACCCGGGGTTACCACGACTCGTCGCGCATCAAATTCAATTTTGTAGTGCTGGCGATAATAGTCGGCTATCGCCTCGCGTAAAGCCATCAGACCCAGGGCGGGCGTGTAATGTGTGTAACCGGATTCCAGTGCACGGATGCCGGCCTGTAACACTTGCGGCGGTGAAGGAAAATCCGGCTCACCGATTTCCATATGCACGATATCACGCCCCTGTGCCTCTAGCTCACGCGCGCGCGCCAACAGTTTCATGACATGAAACGGCTCGATCTCGCGCATGCGCCGGGCGACAGGATCTTGCATCTAGTTATCCAACAATTGGCGTAAAGTATCGACGGTCACATCACCACTATCCAATGTTTCTACGATTAAAGCCGCCTCGCTGAAATCGTCATCCATGGTATAGATACTCGGTGTGATCAAGGTCGTCAGATCGGCAGCCCGTGACGAGCGTATGCCATTGGATGAATCCTCAATCGCGATACAATTCTCCGCCGCCAGTTGCATTTTTTCCAGTGTATAAAAATAAATGTCTGGTGCAGGTTTTTTGGCTGGGACAATGTCGCCCGCCGCGATTAGCTCAAACCATTCAATCGACTCTTTACCCAGCGTTCCAGTCAGCAAATTGGTCACGTTTTCCATGCTAGTCGTTGTAGCAATCGCAAGACGAATATTTTGTGCGCGTGCTTCATTGATGAGTCGTTCCACACCAGGGCGTAGGGAAATTTTCCCCTGCTCGACCAATTGCGCGTAATAGCCGTTCTTGCTCAAGTGCAGCGCCTTGATCATTTCATCAAGGTCGCCGTCGTAATGAAAGTCGTTCAGGTACTGATCAATATAGCGGCGTATCCGTTCTTTGCCACCGGTTACCGCCAACAATTTACCATAGAGTGACTCACTCCACTCCCAGTCGAGTCCTTCGGCGGCAAAAGCCATATTAAATGCTACCCTATGCCCGTCGCGTTCCGTCTCAGCCAGCGTCCCGTCTACATCAAACAATATGGCTTCAAGTTGTGCCATGGTGCAATCAACCTCTTAAATTGAAAGAGGCGCTATTGTACCGGCTTCAATTTATTTTTCATCTTTGCACGCCGTGCCGACTACGTGATTTGCGTTATTGCGGGACCGGGTCTTTTCTGGTAAAAAGGCCTGTCTTTTGATTCAGTGGTGAATAGGAGAATACATATGGCGGCCACCAAAAATGAAGCCAGTGCCAAGGGCAAGGGTTTTTTGGGTTTCGAGCCTTATGAGCCCAAGAAGGGCGAAGAATATATGAGCGACGGCCAGGTCGAGCATTTCAAAGATATTTTGAAGGCCTGGAAACGTGAGCTGATGGAAGAGGTCGACCGCACTGTGCATCACATGCAGGACGAAGCTGCCAACTTTCCGGATCCTAACGATCGCGCTACGCAAGAGTCTGAATTTACTATGGAATTGCGTGCCAGAGATCGCGAGCGCAAGCTCATCAAAAAGATTGAGGAGTCACTCAAACACCTGGAGTCCGGTGACTACGGTTATTGTGACCAGTGTGGTGTGGAAATTGGCATTCGTCGCCTGGAAGCGCGTCCAACGGCTACACTTTGCATCGACTGCAAAACCCTGGATGAAATCAAGGAAAGACATCTGGGTAGCTAGATCATAGGATTGCTCGAAAAAAAAACCGCCTACAAGGCGGTTTTTTTGTATCTACTGCCCTAGCAATAGTTGACTAGGCTTCACGGGTTCTCAGTTGATTGCTTCGTGCAAACCCCAGGATGAACTCAAAAGCTTCTGGATTCTCACTTTGCAGACGTGAATCAATGCAAAGACACTTTTCACCATCAATGACTTTCGGTCGAACCTTGTTTGAATAGTGTAGGCGGTGATCCTTACCAAACTCGGCCATATTCGCGGATAGTCTTTCTATCCAGTCACTCGGCCTTAATTTACTGCCATCCTCTCTAACGCTCTCAATAATCAATTTTTTCGAATGATCGGTCATTCTTGTTCCTTCCCACACGTGTAATTGTGTCACCAAATCTAGACACCGGCCTTTATTTCGGCTGTTACCTGTCTAACTTAAGGTGTTATCAGCAATTATCTTCTAATAATTTTGTTAGTTTGTATGACCTTAGCGCATTCTAGAGGTTGCATGTCGTGCAAAAGTTTACAGAATGTTACGCCAGCGCAGCGCCGTTCCTACTCAATGCAAGATACGGCGCACTCTGCTGACTTATTCTGTGATGTTTGACTGTATCGCCTTCTTCACCGCTTCAAGAGTTGCGTCTACTGATTCGATACGAGAGCCAGCTTGTTTAATCGCTGTATCGGGATCTTTGAGACCGTGGCCTGTCAGTGTACACACAACCTTGCTACCTTCAGGGATTTTGCCCGATTTGATATCGCGTATGGCACCTGCGAGTGAGGTTGCCGATGCGGGTTCGCAGAATATGCCTTCTCTGCGCGCCAATAAAGCCTGCGCAGCGAGAATCTCCTCATCAGAACACTCATCAAACCAGCCCTTTGACTCCTTCTGAGCTGCCCAGGCCTTGTCCCATGATTGAGGGTGACCAATGCGTATCGCCGTAGCCACGGTTTCGGGATTATCTACCATCTCGCCACGGAGGAATGGTGCTGCACCTGAAGCCTGATAACCCACCATTACAGGTCGGTTATTGACGATGCCGTGTTCAAAATATTCGGTATAGCCCATCCAATGCGCGGTGATATTGCCGGCATTGCCCACAGGGAGACAGTGATAGTCAGGCGCACACTCAAGCTCCTCGACGATTTCGAAGGCCGCGGTTTTTTGTCCTTGTAGACGATATGGGTTAATGGAATTGACGATGGTCACAGGGACTTCGTTACCCACTTGCTTTACCAGCTTCATGCCGTCGTCAAAGTTTCCTTTGATCTGGATAACCACCGCGCCATGCAACATGGCCTGCGCGAGCTTACCCATGGCGATCTTGCCATCGGGAATCAGTACGAATGCGGTAATACCCGCGCGCGCCGCATACGCTGCAGCAGCGGCAGAGGTGTTACCGGTCGAGGCGCAGATAATGGCTTTGCTACCCTCTTCCACCGCCTTGGTCACCGCCATCGTCATACCACGATCTTTGAACGACCCGGTTGGGTTCAGACCTTCGTATTTGATATAGATGTCGACGTCCTTACCCAGCTCACGCGGAATATTGTTGAGTCGAATAAGGGGGGTGTTTCCCTCGCCCAGGCTGATGATACGTGTGTCGTCATGGATAGGCAGACGATCGCGGTATTTTTCGATCAGACCTGTATAGCGTTGTCTAAATGGCACGGTGTTTCTCCTGTTACTCTTTATTCAAATATTCCACACGGATGCGAGTGACCTCGCCCTTGATTGATGGAAGTTGTTCAATCGCGGCTATCGCGGCACTCATAGCCTTTTCACGAATACGGTGGGTCAGCATGATTATCGTTGCTTCCGCACCTTTATTTGCAGGTTCTTTCTGTATGAGTGCTTCGATACTGATTTGTTGCTCGGCCAATATCGCGGTGATCTTAGCCAATACTCCCGGCTTATCTTCCGTCTGCATACGCAGATAGTACGCTGTCTCTATCGCCTCAATGGGAAGTATACCGATGTCGGTAATGGCATTCGGTTGGAAGGCAAGATGCGGTACCCGATTCTCAGGGTCAGCCGTCAAGGCACGTACGACATCCACCAAATCGCCGACCACTGCGGAGGCTGTAGGTTCTGCCCCTGCGCCGGCGCCGTAATACATGGTTGCGCCAACCGCATCGCCTTTAACAAGTACGGCATTCATCACACCATCGACATTGGCAATCAAACGTCGCTCTGGAATCAGTGTCGGATGGACACGCATCTCGATACCTTCGTCGGTACGACGCGCAAATCCCAAATGCTTAATGCGATAACCGAGCTGCTCGGCGTATTCCACGTCATCGCGTGTAATTTTGGTAATGCCTTCGGTATAGGTTTTTTCAAACTGTAGCGGAATACCGAAAGCAATAGAACCGAGTATGGTCAATTTGTGCGCAGCGTCGATACCTTCCACATCGAAGGTCGGATCGGCTTCCGCATAACCAAGTCGTTGCGCTTCAGATAAAACGTCAGCGAAATCTCGTCCTTTGTCGCGCATCTCAGTAAGAATAAAATTACCCGTGCCGTTAATGATACCGGCCAGCCACTCGATACGATTGCCCGCCAGACCTTCACGAATGGCTTTGATGATGGGTATACCACCAGCAACGGCCGCTTCAAACGCTACCATCACCCCTTTATTCTGGGCAGCGGAAAATATTTCGTTTCCGTATTTGGCAATCAAGGCCTTGTTCGCAGTAACGACATGCTTGCCGTTATTGATCGCTGTCATGACTAAATCGCGCGCAAGTGTGTCGCCACCAATGAGTTCAACCACGATATCAATATCGGGATTGTTGACGACCTGCTTGGCTTCAGTTGTTAACTCGATGTCAGAAGTGTCGCAGCTACGGGTGCGGCTGATATCTCTCGCCGCCGCTTGAATGACCTGAATCTCGCGTCCTGCGCGTCTGGCGATCTCTTCACGATTGCGTTGCAACACGCTAATCGTTCCACTACCTACTGTACCTAGTCCTAGTACGCCAACTTTTACCGGATTCACTATCTTCTTCCCCTTTTATATTCAGTTTGCGCCAGCAACGCCATCTTCACGGAACATCTCTCGTATTCCACGTATGGCCTGACGGGTACGGTGGGAGTTTTCAATCAATGCGAAACGCACGTACTCGTCACCGTAATCTCCAAATCCTATTCCTGGTGCAACAGCGACTTTGGCGTCTTTGATGAGTTTCTTAGCAAACTCCAAAGACCCCATGCTGCGGTAATGCTCTGGGATACGTGCCCAGACAAACATCGTCGCTTTGGGTTTTTCAACTTCCCAACCAATATTGTTCAAACCTTCACACAAAGTATTGCGACGCTGTAAATACATATCGCAAATTTCCTGTACGCACTCCTGCGGCCCTTCCAAAGCCGTAATCGCGGCAATTTGAATTGGTGTAAACATGCCGTAATCGAGATACGACTTCATCCGCGCAAGCGCGCCGACCAAAATCGGGTTACCGCACATGAAACCAACACGCCAGCCCGGCATGTTGTAACTTTTAGATAGGGTAAAAAACTCTACCGCGATATCTCTTGCCCCTGGAACCTGAAGTATGGACGGCGCTTTATAGCCATCGAACACGATGTCGGCATAGGCCAGATCATGAATGACCCAGATATTGTGCTCACGGGCGATAGCCACGACTTTCTCGAAGAACTCCAGTTCTACGCATTGCGCAGTCGGATTACCCGGGAAATTCAGTATCAGCATCTTAGGCCGGGGCCAGGTGTCTTTGATCGCTTTTTCCAGCTCAGCAAAGAAATCAATATCCGGCATAAGCGGCACGTGTCGAATATCAGCACCGGCTATAACAAAGCCATATGGATGGATTGGATACGTTGGATTAGGCACCAGAACGGCGTCGCCCTGTCCCAAGGTTGCCAACGCCAGGTGCGCCAGGCCCTCTTTGGAACCGATGGTGACGATGGCCTCGGAATCAGGGTCCAGGTCCACGTCGTAGCGTTCTTTATACCAATTACATATCGCTCGGCGCAGTCGTGGAATACCCCGCGATAGTGAATATCGGTGGGTATCCTTGCGTTGTGCCGCTTCGACCAATTTGTCGACGATATGTTTCGGCGTTGCCTGATCGGGATTTCCCATCCCGAAATCGATAATATCTTCTCCACGGGCGCGGGCAGCAGCCTTCAGTTCGTTGACGATGTTGAACACATAGGGCGGCAAGCGCTTAATACGTTGAAAATCTGAGAACAATTTCGTTCACCCGCAATAAGTTATGGTCACTGGGCCAGGAAAACCCGCAACAATACTAATGCAGCACAGACCTGTCAATGAGGATTTTCCACGACATTCCGGGCATAATAGCCACCTTTGCAAGCTATTGATGACTAACCCGGTTTTGACATGCAAATTGATGAAAGCTTTATCCCAAATGCCAATATAATTCGCTCCTACCAGAATCGTGAGCTCGTGGTCGCCCTGCCAGGGGGAAAGCCGGTTACGCGAGCCAATGGGCAACAAGTCCATATCCGCGATACCCGAACCTTTAAGACGAGTATTGTGGTCACGCCTCAAACCATCGTGAGCGATTTACTTCCAGATTCCATACTGACATTGGCTGCCGAACATATAGATGCCTTATGCCAGCATCGCCCAGAGCTGGTCGTCGTCGGGACAGGGGCACAGATATTTTTTCCTGAACAGTCTCTAACGAAACAGCTATGGGAATCAGGAATAGGTGTGGAATTTATGGATACTGCGGCAGCATGCCGCACCTATAATTTTCTCATATCCGATCAGCGCAATGTGATCGCTGCGCTATTCATTGGCTGAATTCAATTCAGACAAATTACCAACAGGGAAAGTTTAGCGGAAAACCGCCTCGGCGGAGAACCCTTCCTTCTCCATGATCTCCTTGAGTTTGCACAAAGCCTCAACCTGGATTTGTCGAACTCGTTCGCGTGTCACGCCGATTTGTATTCCAACCTCTTCCAGCGTAGACATTTGACTACCATTTAAACCAAATCGCCCTTCAACGACTCGTCGTTGCTTATCATTGAGCTGACTTAGCCACAATCCAAGGTGTCGATTGAGATCTTCATCTTGTAAAACATTGGCAGGGTCGCTGTTGTTTTCGTCTGGAATAGCGTCAA
This sequence comes from Gammaproteobacteria bacterium, assembly GCA_029881255.1. Taxonomy (NCBI): domain Bacteria; kingdom Pseudomonadati; phylum Pseudomonadota; class Gammaproteobacteria; species Gammaproteobacteria bacterium. The sequence goes on from JAOUMY010000008.1 coordinate 12,397, forward strand.
GAATGACACGATCAGAGTCTTTGCCAATCGGTGAATCGACTGAGCTAACACTTTCCTGCAAGCCAAGTATGCGTTTGACATCCTCGACTGGCCTTTCCATTTGTTTGGCGATTTCCTCATGGGTAGGCTCGCGATCCAGGGCCTGAGTAAAATGTCGTGAAGCTCTCAGATAAGCATTCAGTTCTTTCACGACATGTATGGGTAAACGAATGGTGCGCGTTTGATTCATTAACGCACGCTCAATAGTCTGACGTATCCACCATGTGGCATAGGTTGAAAAACGAAATCCGCGTTCAGGATCAAATTTCTCAACCGCGTGTATCAGACCAAGATTGCCTTCTTCGATTAAATCCAGGAAAGCGAGACCGCGATTCATATAACGTCTTGCGATTTTTACCACTAATCGCAAATTACATTCGATCATTTTCTTACGCGCCGCTTCCTCGCCTTTTTGCGCACGGCGTGCATAGTAAACTTCTTCTTCTGCGGTAAGTAATGGTGAGTATCCGATTTCGTTCAGATACAGGCGCGTGGCATCAAGTTGACCATCGGAAAGGCGACTGGCGTAGGTTTTCGTTTCGGAAGTATCAACTTCTTCCTCAACCTCTATCTCATCCGACTCATCTTCGATCACTATGTCGTCGTCGATGGAGATATCAAGATCTTCATCTCGGCTCATTGTGACTCCCTCCAAAGTTTACGGATTGTTATTTTCCGTCAAGTAGTGCAATGGATTGACCGGTTTGCCGTTTTTTCTTATTTCAAAATGCAGCAAAATACGTTCCGTTCCCGTATCTCCCATTTTGGCTATTATCTGCCCTTGTTGTACTGTCTCGCCTTCTTTGACAAGGAGTTTTTGATTATGGGCGTAAGCACTAAGATAGGTCTTATTATGTTTGATGATGACCAGGTTGCCAAGCCCAATTATCCCACTTCCACTATAAACTACTTTTCCATTCGCCGAAGCGAAAATATCCTGGCCTAACTCACCAGCGATATCGATACCTTTTTTACCCAGTTCATTAACTGAAAAGCGCTTAATCAGTTGCCCGTTAGTTGGCCATATCCAGTTTATTCCAGATTCTTCCCGGACATCACTTGGGCTTTGTGCGGTATTTTCCGGTGTATTTTCAATCGTACCGCTTGTTGAAGGACGTTGTTGCGTGTTGTCTTCTTTTTTTGTTAGACGTTTTTTTAAGCGTGCGATGTCATTTGGTCCTGGTGGTGGCTCCGCAGGACGCTCTTCCTGTAACGGCGGTACCACTCGTATCCATTGCCCTTCATGTATTACATAAGGTGATTCAATGTCATTCCATTCCGCCAACATGCGAAAATCGACATTATATTTCCATCCAATGGAGTATAAAGTTTCACCCGGTCTAACCTGGTGATGGACAAATGAACCACAAGAGACCAAGAACGATAGACACAGTGTCTTAAATACGACTGAAAAGCGTTTTCGCCAGAACCGATTCATCCGTTTTGCAAACGTTTACATGTCCTTATCGAAATATCAAAGCGATTGCCAGCAACATCACCAGCAACCATCCCAAATATTCGATATATTTTCTCAACGCCTGTTCCATCTTTGGCCCACCCCATTTAATAACACCAGCGACGATAAAAAATCGCGCGCCGCGTCCAACGAATGATGCAAGCAAAAATGGTACGATCGCCATTCCGGTCACACCTGCCGCGATTGTGAAAAGTTTGTAGGGTATGGGAGAAAAACCCGCGATAAACACCACCCATATCCCCCATTCCGCAAAAAGTCTTTGTGCGGCTTGAAAGCTTTCCCAATAACCGAACTGGTGTATATAAGGCTCAACAAGTCCAAAGCCCATCATTCCGATGGCGTATCCAAACAGACCACCTGCGGTGGACGTTACTGTTGTCAGCATCGCATAGCGCCAGGCCTTGCTATTATCTGCAAGACACATAGGTGCCAACATAACGTCAGGTGGCACTGGAAAAAAGGATGACTCGGCGAAGCTCAGTCCACCAAGATACCAACTTGCGTGCTTATGATGGGCCCAGCGTAGCGCCATATCATAGAGACGGGAAAACAATGCCACTAGACCCGGCCGCCTAACATAGGAACAAACTGGACATTCTCAAGTATGGATTGTTCGTATCCATCCTGTGTTTTTACAACCATGCGTAACACCTGCTTTCCAGATTCACCTGATGGAATCAACATGCGTCCACCTACGGCGAGTTGATGCAAAAGTGTATCCGGAATATCCCGCGGTGCGGCAGTCACGATAATAGCATCGAATGGCGCCTGTTCCGTCCACCCCATATTGCCATCATCATACTTGTAATGAATGTTGTGTAGATGCAATTCCCGCAACACTTTGCGCGCGCGGATTTGCAGACCATGAATACGCTCTACAGTGTAAACTGTTTCAACTAACTGCGCCAAAACCGCAGTTTGATAACCAGAACCGGTGCCTATCTCCAGCACCTTTGTTGGCTTAAGTCCCGATATCAAGGCTTCGGTCATACGCGCCACGGTAAACGGTTGAGAAATGGTCTGACCGAATCCAATCGGCAAGGCGGTATCCTCATACGCGCGGCTAGCCAAGGCTTCATCCACGAAGAGATGGCGCGGCGTAGTACGCATAACATCTAGTACCCGCTCATCCATGATGCCCTGCTCTCGGAGCCGGGCAACGAGACGTTCACGCGTCCTTTGCGACGTCATACCAATACCGTTTACTCGCGTATTCATTTCACCTCAATTTCCTGGATCCAACTATCCAGTTCTTTTATTAATTCGTGGCGGGTAAGATCGATTTTAATCGGCGTTATAGAAGCATAACCGTTTTCCACAGCATGAAAATCAGTACCCGGCCCCGCATCTTGTTTTGGACCCGCCGGTCCAATCCAATAGATTGGCATACCGCGAGGATCTTCCGCTTTGATGACCGGCTCAGACTTGTGGCGATTACCCAGACGTGTGGCTTTAATCCCTTTGAGTTGTGAAAGTGGCAGGTCAGGGACGTTGATATTCAGTATCGTTTCTGGTGGCAAAGGATGATCAATCAATCGACGAATCACTTGATTGACCACCGCCGAAGCAGTCTCGAAATGTCCATGCACCGCGTCAACGAGAGAAACAGCCAGTGCTGGATAACCAAAAAATCGCCCTTCAATCGCTGCGGCCACGGTCCCGGAATAAATAACATCATCTCCCAGGTTCGCGCCATGATTGATACCTGAAACCACCATATCTGGTTCCTCGGATAGTAATCCTGTCACGGCTAAATGAACACAATCAGTAGGGGTACCATCCACCTTGAGCACATTTTCCTCTACCGGGATCGCGCGTATTGGGTTTAATAGGGTTAGAGAGCTACTCGCCGCGCTGCGGTTACGGTCAGGCGCAACGACTGTGACCTGCCCAAATACCGATAGCGCGGTTTTCAAATGCCTGATCCCTGGAGCCAGATAACCGTCATCGTTACTAAGAAGTATGTGCATGATAATTGGCCTGAAGTCGTATCGGGCAAGTATATCGCGAAAGCTGTTTCACCGGTATCGTGTTGTCACGACGGTTTTTTTTGCCTTCTCGCGGAAATAAACCTTATACTTCTATGCCAGATTACCGACCCAAGAGACAATGCGTAAAAAAAAGCAAAAAGGGGTTAACCCGGAAGAGGACAGGTCGATATTTCTGGAGGCGATGAAAGATGTCAGGCGTCTTGAAACCACCAATAAAGTGGTACACTCAGTCCGCCGCAAACGACGCCAACCAATTCCTGAAGATAGTGGCGAATTTGACGTAGCGCTTCCTATGCCAGAAATGGAGGAGTCCGTCGGTCTCGAAGATTCCTTGTTTTTTCATCGAGGCGGTTTACAGCAGACTCTGCTGCGTAAACTGAAGCGCGGCCAGATCGCGGCGGAAGAAGTCATCGACTTACATGGCATGAGAAAAAGCGACGCGGGAAGAATGCTCCAAGCGTTCATTCTTCATTGCCAACAACAAGGTCTACGCTGTGTTCGAGTTATTCACGGCAAAGGCTATCGCTCTGAACAGGGAACCGGTGTATTGAAAGGTGCTGTTAAATTCTGGTTACAGGAACACAAGGCTGTACTCGCCTTTGCAAGTACACCCTCCACTCAGGGCGGTACCGGGGCAGTAAACATACTTTTAAAAAAGATTATTGAATCATAGGCGATGTATGCCAAGAAGACTGATTAGACGCTACTTACCCACGCCAGACAAACTACGACAAGCCAAAGGATTAGGTATCTTTGGCGATATTCTTTTCGAACCTAACATGTGGCACCTTAATCGCAAAAGTTTCAGCGGCGCCTTCGCGCTGGGAATGTTTTCGGCTTTTATTCCCGTTCCCTTTCAAATGCTCATCTCTGCGGCCGGGGCCTTAATATTCAAAGTCAATCTACCGCTTTCAGTGGCGTTGGTCTGGATTACCAATCCGATAACAATGCCGCCGATATTCTATTTCTGTTATCTTGTCGGTGCTTACGCGCTGGATACCCCTGTTCAGGCTATCGATTTCGAACTGACATATGAATGGCTCAAAACAGAATTGTTGCGCATCTGGGAACCCTTTCTACTCGGTTGTTTCATTATGGGAGTAATCAGTTCAATAAGCTCCTATTTCGGTGCACGATTGTTCTGGCGTTACATCGTGGTAAAAAGCTGGGCAAATCGGAAACAGCGTCGTCTCGCCGCACAAAATGGCAATAAAGAATAACTTTGCTGTTCTTCTGTGGGTATCGTTCTGCCTGCTGGTTACGGCATGCGACACTAAACCTAAACCGAATCTTTATCTTACAGATAATTCCTTGCTACATACTCCCTCTATAGGCGAGAGCATGGATTTTTCTCTTTTAGATAGTTCATCCAGTGTCTTTGAAGGCGCAAAAAATATTCAGGTAAAAGACGGCCGAATACGATGGCTGGCGGATGACACCATAGAAAACATTCCCGTCGAAGTCACGGACATCGGTTATATCAATGAAGCATGGGATGTTTCGATTCCCGGCATTCCAAGCAACCGGCTGTTATACCAGAACGAGGCTGGCGAATTGGTATTGTTAGCGATACGTAGTCACAGTAAGACTTACTGGGTACGCAACGATAACACAGGTGAATATGGTGCGACTTGGTTATCGCTCGCTGCCATCCATCCCGATAGCGATATTCTCGGCGACAATCTCAGTCTCATGAGTTGTCAAACAACACAATGCAGCGTGTCTGGAAATATTTTCTGGTCAACAACCTATGACTCCGTGGAAACGGCAGAGACTCCGTACGCCAATATCGAATCCCACCGTTTCACTCAGCGCCTGGAAATCAACATCAACAATGAGAACGAAAGTTCTTTCTTCAGTGTCTCAGAAAACTTGTGGGTCTATCCTCCCCTGGGCATCGTGCAACGTTATATGCTGGGGACGTTCAGCAATGAATCGACAAGTATGCGCATAGATGTATTAGTGATGCTGAGAACGACGAATATTAAGCTTGAAGAAACGCCAGTTACCGAATAGTTTTGTCTCAGTCAAATCGCAGCGCGTCGGCAGGCAACATATGTGACGCTCGTCTTGCGGGTCTTAAACCGGCAATTGTTGCTATGCCAATTGCCAACACCATAGACATGACCACATAAATCCAAGAAGGTATAAAGAGCAAACCCACCAATACATACACGGCAAGGGCAAATAATGCCGATGTAAACAGCCCAAGCAAGGAACCCAAACTACCTACCACCAGCGACTCAAACAAAAACTGTCGCAATATATCTGAATTGCGAGCACCTATGGCCTTGCGAATTCCAATTTCTCGCGTCCGTTCAGTAACCGATGTCGACATCGTATTGAAAATGCCGATTCCACCAACCAGTAGTGAAATCATTGCCGCCGAAATACCAATTAAAGTGACAACACCGAGTATTTCTTCCGCGGTCCCAATCCACCCCTCCATAGTCTCCGACTGGTATTGAAAACGATTGCCCGTGGAACGCATCAACATATTTGTAACTTCGTTTACGGCTTGATGTATGAGCTTTTCGCTTTTCGCCTCAACCAATAAGGTATGGATGTCTTTCGATCCAAGTATGCTTTGATAGCTGGTATACGGTACCAGCATTCGGTTATTAATATCGTAGCCCTGAGTGGCACCCAGTGCTTCGAGAATAGAACGATCCTTATTCGCCAACACGCCAATCACGTTATAACGATGCCCGTCTACACGCAGGTGTCTTCCTATTGCGCCAGTTGCACTACCAAACAATTGCTCTGCAGTCTTGGGACCGATTACAGCAGCCATGTGACGGGAAGTAATATCACGGCGATGGAAGCCTCTACCGGCAATAATTTTATCTCGATTGAGAGAAAGAAAATCCTCCCCTACTCCCTGCACGGCACTTTTGGTAAAACTGTTTGCGTATTGCAACTGCCGTTTCCAATCGCTGAGATAGACGGTCGGAGAGGCGCGCTCAATTGACGGGCAGCAGCCTTTGGCCAAAAGCTCGAAGTGTTCATTGTTAATGCCACTGCCCTGTCGAGTCGTTGATCCTGGAACCTGATCTTCCCAATGGCGATAAATCCAGATGGTGTTCAAACCATAGGTTTCGAATTCAGCAAAAATCTGCCGCCTACCGTTTTCGGCAATCATGCTCAAACAAATCACCGCGGCGACACCAACACAGACACCCAAAATACTTAGCCAGGTCTGCGTCTTTCGCTCCATCAAGGCGATCCAGGCCTGCTGAAACGCATGTAGTGATACGTGCGACGCCGCCACTAATTACTGACCTCGTGTAATTTTCCCTTGTCTATAAACAACACACGGCTAGCGTGCCTGACTAGATCGGGATCATGCGTAACATATAGAATGGTTTTCCCGCCCTTATTCATCATGTCAAATAACTCGATGATGTCGTTCGCAGTTCCTTTGTCCAGACTCCCCGTTGGTTCATCGGCAATGATGACGGGAGGATTGTTTACCAGAGCACGCGCTATGGCCGCCCGTTGTTGTTGTCCACCGGATAGTTGTCCAGGATGCCGTTGTTCGTATCCTCCCAAGCCAACAGCATTAAGTGCCGCGTATCCACGTTTACGACGAACCTCGTCAGAGATTCCCGCGTATATCATGGGAAGTTGCACGTTTTGCAATATTGTCATACGTGGAATGAGATTATAAGACTGAAAGACAAAACCAAAATTCTCGCGCCGAATACGGGCGAGCTCATCTTCGTTGTCATTGTATATAGACTGGTGATCGAGTCGATATTCACCGCTGGTAGGTTTATCGAGACAACCGATAATCGACATCAGCGTTGATTTTCCCGCTCCAGAAGGGCCGGTAACTGCAATATAATCACCGCTTGAAATCGACAGACTTATCCTGTCGAGTACAGTGATTCGTTTACGTGCAATCTGGTATTCCTTACTCAGATCTCGTAGCTCAATCATCAAACAACCTAGGGTTGAGGCAGGCTAATTTTCTGTCCTTCTTCCAATTGTTTATTGCCTGGTAATAACACGCGTTGCCCAATGGATACGCCCTGTACAATTTCGATATGTGACAAACTTTGAATCCCGGTCTTGACTGGTACAAAATGCACACGATCATTTAGCGACACGGTTACGTGTGGTTGTCCATCAACTTGTAGAATAGCCTCAATCGGAACCACCAGGGCTCGATTATTAGATGCCGTATAAATAGCTGCATCTACCTGTTGGCCGACCTTTAGATCCGGTGCCTCGCTACCCAATGAAACATGCACACTAACAAAATTACCACTATTGCGAGTTTCTGTCGTTCCAGAAATGCGAATGATTTTTTCCATCCAGGTTCTACCAGGATAGGCATCACTACTCATCTCCACTTGTTGACCCTGCACGAGTCCCGCGCTATCGGCGGCGTCGACACGCAACTCTGCTTCAGTATTACTGACATCTACCAGCGTTAACAATGGCTCAGGCGGTGCCAACCATTGTCCTTCCTGAGCTTCAAGTGAAGCAACCATTCCGTCGAAGGGTGCTACGATAGCATGTCTTTCTACTTGTAGCTTGGCTTCGTTTAATTCTTCCTCTACCAATGACTGACGGGCGCTCTCCGTTTTCCAGTCGGTTTCAGCATCTTCGACCATTTGTCGCGATACGGCACCTTTTTCAAGTGCTCTTTGTAATCTTTCCAGGGTTTTTTGCGCCAAAGAAACTTTTTCTCGATTACTAATCAATTTTGCTTCGGCTTGATTGACTCGGCTACGGGCTTCCCTTGAATCCAGTTCCGCCAGCACAAGTCCTTTATTTACCGACTGACCCTCCCTTACTCTGACCTTGTCGATTTGTCCCGGAAAAAACGATGTCACATTAATCTTCTTACGGCTTATCACACGACCGGAAACCATAACTGACTCGTGTAACGCCTGTGTTTCAACTGCGACAAAACCGACCTGCACCTGTTTTTGTTGTGAGGCGGTATACATCAATGCCGGTAAAATCAGAACGGCTGCTAGTATGGCCAGGAGATAATTACGAAATCTGGGACTGATATGCAGACTAAATGGCAACGACGGTGTCTTGAATGAAAATGACTTTTTACTTCCACCATCGTCTTTGTCTAATGCGCTGAGCAAATCCATTAACGGATTTTTTTCTCGCTTCTGTTCCGTTTGCTCGCCGAGTTTATCCTTTAGCCATTCCGGTTCACTGCCAGGTATGTCTTCGCTGCTGTCGACTGTTTTCTTTTTTGGAGTTTTCTTTTCTTTCTTTTTTTCGACCAGTTGTGGACTCGAAATCTCTATTGTATTCAAATTATTTGAACGTTCAGCTTGTTCTTCCGCCTCTTCTTCCCGAAACAGGGCTTCAATTTCGTCCATAAAGGGATTAGTGTGCTCGGGATTTCGAAACTTGGGCACGACAGGCTCGGGATTTACTGGCTTTCCGCCAGATTGAGGCGTCTTTTCATTGCCTAACGGCTTGAGACTCAAATCGTCTACGCGATATTGATCTATGATTGCCTGGGAAACATTATTTTGTTGGCGTCGATTAGGAGCAGCAGATGCAACTTCATCTGGAGTAGAAAAAACTGCCCTTCCCTGTCGTTTCGGTTCACTTTCCGTAGGAGTACTAAGCGGCGGTGTTTTTTGTACATCAGCTTTCGTCTCGTTTTCCCGTCGGCCTGCCTCTAGCGAAGCGGCGGAGATTCTGTCTCTCTGAATTCTCGTTTCCGGTTGCTGGGGCAATTGTTCAGGTTCCCCGGCTAAGTCCATAGTCGGTATCGGTACGCTATTGGAATTTTCAGCCGGCGCATCGACGAGTGGAATTTCCGTGAGATGCAAATCATCCACCAATGGAATATCAACCTGACTGTTTATTGGTTGTATTTCTCGCGAGGTAAATTTTGTACTAATTTCGGGATTAACCAATGGCTCAACGATATCCATACCATTATCGCTTTTTGCCCCTTTGACGGGAATATCAGCTTCCACGCTTAACGTGGGTATCATGGCATCTTGTTGTTTGTCGATCTGAGTAGACAATTGATCCTTAAGTGAACGAAATACAACCGGCGTACTTTTTTCTGTTTTACTTACGGTATGTGAAGAATCAACAAAGACTCTCTCAATCGCATCACCCAAAATGTCCTCATCGAGCGGCTTAGTCAGAACGCGATTAGCGCCTATTTCGATCAGCTTGTCAGCCGTTTTCTGATCTGCTGCCCCGGTCACAACAATGATAGGAATGCGGGATTTCACTGGATGGCCACATAGACGAATCAAGCGAATCAAATCATCACCATTGACGCCGTCTCCGTCCGTAGTGATCATCAGATCGGTAATCAACAAGTCGAAGTTCTTGTTCAACACCGACTCAAGCGCCACATCCGCTCCAGAGAAATGTTCGACCAGATATCCACGTTTTTCTAACATGCGTCGCGTTACGAATGCGGATGTGCGACTATCGTCGACATAGCATATGTGTTTTGCCTGTGTGTGTTTCGCCGTCTGCTCTGTCATCTAATAAATTGCTTTCTTCGCTATATACTTTCTGAGCGATGTGGATACGTGTGCAATTCTTGCACACTCCCTCCGGAATCCCCAGTTATTATAGAGTCGGATAAACCCCTTGCTTTATCGACTATTTAAATCAATACTTTAGACTTCGATTTAAGAGGGATGCTCAATAAAAAAAGTAAATTTTGCAGTCTATTTGACGATCAATAATATGCTGCCTGCCTAGGACAGGGGCGTTAATCAGGGGTAGATGACACCATGACATGGACTTTGGACAAAATCTCGCCAGAAAGCGCGACAAACCTCCACGGACTTCTACTAGAGCGCGCAAAACGCTCTACAAATTCAGTCGCTTATAAATATTTTGATAGCACCGACCAGTGCTGGAAGGAATATACCTGGGCGCAAGTCGTGGACATTGTAACTCACTGGGCCACGGCGCTTTCCCAACTTCAACTCAACATAGGCGAACGTGTAGGCGTCATGCTTCCCAATGGCCCGGAATGGGTGTTCTTCGAGCAGGCGGCGGCACGGGCCGGGCTCGTCAGTGTCCCCTTATACCCCAACGACCGACCGGACAATGTCAGCCATATCGTCAATGAGTCTGAAATTCGCGTCCTGTTTTTCTGGGGACCGCTTCAATGGGATACCATTCGTGCGGCAAAAAACGACTTTGAAAATACACCTGTATTCATTAGCTCTCAGCCGGTGAACGACCCCGAAGTAACGCACAAATCTGAGTGGCTGAAGAAGGCTAACGGCCTTCCCTCGCTAGCACCTGTTAAGGTCAGCAGCAAAGAGTTGGCGACGATAGTGTATACCTCAGGCACCACCGGTCGCCCGAAAGGGGTAATGTTGAGCCACGATAACATTATCAAAAACGCCTTTTTCGGCGTCCATTCTGTGGACGTTTACAAGGAAGACCTGTTCTTATCTTTTCTTCCTCTGTCGCACACGCTCGAACGGACTGTTGGATATTATTTGCCTATGCTTTGTGGCGCTTCGGTCGCCTATTGTCGTTCTATTCCAGAATTGGCCGAGGATTTACTGAGTATCAAACCAACGGTGTTGATATCAGTTCCGCGCATTTTCGAGAGAGTATACGGAAAGATTAAAACCGGTTTGCAGGAAAAATCTCCTGTCGCGCAAAAACTCTTTGCCATGGCAATCTCTGTCGGCTGGGAAAAGTTTCTCGCCGAACAAGGTCGTGGTTCGCGTTCACTAAGGCAAGTATTGTGGCCTCTGTTGAATAAGCTGGTGGCTTCAAAAATAGCTGAAAAACTCGGTGGCCGATTACGTTTCGCCATTAGTGGTGGGGCCCCACTACCCAAGGAAATTGCTGAGACCTTTATTGGTTTGGGTATACAAATCCTGCAAGGATATGGACTAACTGAGTCTAGCCCGGTAATCAGTGTAAATAAAATGGACAGCAACATCCCCCACAGTATTGGACAAGCCCTGCATGGGGTAAAGGTACGCTTGTCCAAAGATGGCGAGCTACAAACCTCAAGCGAATGCGTAATGATGGGATACTGGAAGCGTGAAGACGCTACTAAAGAGACATTTACTGAGGACGGCTGGTTGCGCACTGGCGATTTGGCACGCATCGACGAAAGCAACCACATTTATATTACCGGGCGTCTGAAAGAAATCATGGTCATGTCTAACGGTGAAAAGATTCCACCTGTCGATATCGAGATGGCGATCACGCTAGACCCCTTATTTGAGCAGGCCATGGTAATTGGTGAAGGTAAACCCTATTTGTCCGCCATCATCGTTTTAAACCCCGAAGCCTGGCCAGCATATGCAGAATCATTGGGCTTATCCGCCACTACGTCAGGTGTTTTAAAAGACAAGACTTTGCTAAAGGAAATCAAGAAACGCGTGGATGAGCGCATGTCTGAATTTCCAGGGTACGCGCAAATACATCAAATCACTTTATCTGACGAAGTCTGGAGCGACCAGAATTTCCTATTGACAGCCAGCCTGAAAATGAACCGAAAAGTTATTAGCGAACGTTTTGCTCAGGAAATCGCTGCAATGTATTCTGGGCACTAAACCATCACCTAAACAGATCGAAAAAATATAAGATGAAAAAAAACCGCGATAGGCAACTAACGCGGTTTTTTGATTTTCTGTAGGGATGCTTAGATATATTTTACTGCAACGATTTCGTATTCCTTTAAACCACCGGGCGTTTTCACTTCCACTTCGTCGCCCTCTTCCTTGCCGATTAAGGCACGAGCAATAGGTGCATTGACTGAGATCATGCCAGACTTAATATCAGCCTCATCATCGCCAACAATTCGATATGTCACTTCCTGGTCCGTAGACACATCAAGCAAGTCGACAGTTGTGCCGAAAACGATTTTGCCTCCGGCATTGAGTTGCTTCACATCAATAATTTGCGCATTGGACAATTTACCTTCGATTTCCTGTATACGCCCTTCGATAAATCCCTGTTGTTCACGCGCTGCGTGATACTCGGCATTTTCCTTTAAATCCCCGTGTTCACGCGCATCCGCGATTGCCTGAACAACACGTGGACGTTCCACAGTTTTAAGATGCTTTAGTTCTTCGCGTAGTTTGTCTGCACCTTCAACGGTAAGAGGAAACTTATTCATTGTGCCAACTCCTTGTGTAACTCCTGTACGCTTATAACAGAGGTTTTTTCCAAATTAGCGAGCGCCTTGGTTGTGGCTTCCGCTCCCGCAATTGTTGTCGTGTACGAAACCTTATTTTGAAGCGAGGCACGACGCATATCAAAGGAATCAGCAATCGATTGCTTGGTTTGTGCCGTGTTTATAACAAATTGAATTTCGTTATTGATTATCATATCTACAGAATGAGGACGTCCCTGCGAAACTTTATTTACACGCTGGTTTTCAATACCCGCCTCGTTAAGTGCCGCGGAAGTACCATCTGTTGCAGAGATTGCGAATCCCAGTTTGACGAGTTCTTTCGCAATCTTAACAGCACGTACTTTATCACCGTCGCGAACGCTGATGAATGCACGCCCCTTCTGCGGCAGCAATACCCCTGCCCCTAATTGCGATTTCGCAAACGCTTCACCAAAATCACGACCAACACCCATAACTTCACCTGTGGACTTCATTTCCGGACCCAAAATTGGATCAACGCCAGGGAACTTCACGAAAGGGAATACCGCTTCCTTAACCGAAAAATATTCCGGGATGATCTCCCGCTCAACACCTTGGCGTTTTAGCGACTGCCCAGCCATCGTACGCGCCGCAATCTTTGCCAGAGGAAGACCAATAGCCTTCGACACAAAAGGCACAGTACGCGACGCGCGAGGGTTTACTTCGATAATGTAAATATCTTCACCTTTGACCGCAAACTGCGTATTCATCAACCCGATTACGCCAAGCTCCTTAGCCATAGCACGTACCTGATCTTTGATGCGAGCCTGAATTTCCTGAGGCAAAGAGTACGGTGGCAATGAACAAGCAGAGTCACCTGAATGCACACCTGCCTGTTCGATATGCTCCATGATACCGCCGATAAACACATCGTCGCCGTCACAAATGGCGTCAACATCGACTTCCACAGCATCATCGAGAAAACGATCGAGCAATACCGGTGAATCATTGGAAACCGAAACGGCTTCATGCATATAACGCTTCAAATCGTCCTCGCCATAGACAATCTCCATCGCTCGTCCACCAAGTACATACGATGGTCGCACAACCAGTGGATATCCAATCTCAGCGGCTAAAACAATTGCATTTTCTTCTGTGCGAGCGGTTGCATTAGGTGGTTGCAACAGTTTCAACTTGTCGACCATTTTCTGGAAACGCTCCCGGTCCTCGGCCATATCGATGGCGTCAGGTGAGGTTCCAATTATAGGTACTCCGGCTTTTTCCAAAGCACGCGCCAGTTTCAGCGGCGTTTGTCCACCGTATTGGACAATTACGCCTTTAGGCTTTTCCTTCGCGACAACCTCAAGCACATCTTCGAGTGTCAGCGGCTCAAAGTACAATCGATCAGATGTATCATAATCGGTCGAAACCGTCTCCGGATTACAGTTGACCATGATGGTTTCGTATCCATCTTCACGCATCGCCAGTGCCGCATGTACGCAACAATAATCGAATTCGATGCCCTGACCTATACGGTTAGGTCCGCCACCGAGCACCATAATTTTTTGTTTGTCTGTCGGTAGTGATTCGCACTCATCTTCATAAGTGGAATACATATAGGCTGTTGAGGTAGCAAACTCTGCCGCGCAGGAATCTACGCGTTTGAACACCGGACGTACACCGTTCTTGTGTCGAAATTCTCTGATGGTGTTTTCATGGGTTCCGAGCAAACTGGCCAGTCGACGATCAGAGAACCCCTTACGCTTAAGCAGACGCAGTCGATCGGCGGAAATCTTGTCCAACGATTTGCCTTTGATTTCCTGTTCGATGTCGATCAGTTCTTTTATCTGAATCAAAAACCACGGATCAATCTTGGATAGATTGAAAACATCTTCCACACTCATACCTGCGCGGAATGCATCGCCAACATAGAACAAACGATGGGCACGTGGTTCAGACACTTCTCGACGAATCACATCTAGCGCATCTTCGTCGATTTCCTTAATCATTTCATTCAGACCATCTGCGCCTGTTTCCAAGCCACGCAAAGCTTTTTGCAGCGACTCCTGAAAACTGCGTCCCATAGCCATGACTTCGCCCACCGATTTCATCTGGGTAGTCAAACGAGAATCGGCCTTGGGAAATTTCTCAAACGTGAAACGAGGAATCTTGGTAACGACGTAGTCTATACTCGGTTCAAACGAGGCCGGCGTTTTACCCCCGGTGATGTCGTTCATCAATTCATCCAGGGTATAACCAACAGCGAGTTTTGCCGCGATCTTGGCAATTGGAAATCCTGTTGCCTTAGAGGCCAATGCAGATGAACGCGAAACTCGTGGGTTCATCTCTATAACGATCATACGCCCATCTTCCGGACAAATGGCGAACTGCACATTGGAACCGCCGGTATCGACACCGATCTCACGCAATACTGCGAGAGAAGCGTCGCGCATGATTTGATATTCTTTATCTGTCAGGGTCTGTGCCGGCGCGACTGTGATGGAATCACCGGTGTGTACGCCCATAGGATCAAGATTTTCGATGGAACAGACGATGATGCAGTTGTCCTTGTGGTCACGTACCACCTCCATCTCATATTCTTTCCAACCCAGTACAGACTCTTCGATCAGCAACTCATTGGTGGGAGATAAGTCCAGACCTCGAGTACAAATTTCGATGAACTCGTCGCGATTATAGGCAATACCACCACCACTACCACCTAGCGTAAATGAAGGACGAATAATAGCAGGGTAACCGACCATGGCCTGAACCTGCTCGGCTTCGACCAGGCTATGCGCAATACCGGAACGCGGCGTTCCAAGACCAATCTTAGTCATGGCCTGGCGAAAACGCTCGCGATCCTCGGCCTTGTCGATAGCATCCTTGGAGGCACCGATTAATTCAACACCGTATTTCTGAAGCACACCTTCACGATCAAGATCCAGCGCGCAATTAAGTGCTGTCTGGCCGCCCATAGTGGGTAACAGAGCATCGGGGCGCTCTTTTTCAATGATCTTTTCAACCGTGCGCCAATGTACCGGTTCGATATAGGTCGCGTCTGCCATTTCCGGGTCAGTCATTATGGTAGCCGGATTGGAGTTGATCAGTATGACGCGATAACCTTCTTCACGCAGTGCCTTACATGCCTGTGCGCCGGAGTAGTCAAATTCACAGGCCTGGCCAATGACAATGGGTCCTGCGCCGATAATCAGAATGCTTTTTATGTCGCTACGTTTTGGCATAAGACGTTTCTAAAACCTTTTACTGAGCTGCGCGTTTTTCTAAAGTGTCGACAAACTGGTCGAATAAATATTCCACGTCACGCGGACCTGGGCTTGCCTCCGGATGCCCCTGGAAGCTAAAGGCATCCTTATCTGTGCGTCGAATACCCTGCAATGTTTTATCAAATAGTGATACATGCGTGGCTTCGAGACACGATGGCAGACTGGATTCATCCACGGCAAAACCATGGTTCTGGCTGGTTATCAGTACCTGTCCACTGCTGAGATCCTGCACTGGATGGTTGGCACCGTGGTGACCAAATTTCATCTTGATCGTTTTAGCGCCGCTGGCTAGAGCCAGTAACTGATGGCCGAGACAAATACCAAACACGGGAATATTGGCATCCAAAATCTCGGCAATGGCCTTGATTGCATAATCGCACGGCTCGGGATCACCCGGACCATTGGATAGAAACACGCCATCGGGCTTGAGTTTCAAGACTTCAGCAGCGGGTGTCTTTGCAGATACAACAGTCAAACGGCAGCCACGATCAACGAGCAGGCGCAGAATGTTGTGTTTTACGCCGTAATCATAAGCCACCACATGAAAGCGACCAACATTGTCCTTGCTATAGCCGTTCTCAAGTGACCAGATACCTTCGTTCCAATCATATTGCTCACGTGTGGTAACGACTTGAGCCAAATCCATCCCCTTCAAACCAGGGAAGCCTTTGGCCTTTTCAATAGCTGCCATATCGTCCACATTGTCACCGACGATAATACAGCCGTTTTGTGCGCCCTTCTCTCTCAATATGCGCGTCAACTTACGCGTGTCGATACCTGCAATCGCCACGGTATTGTGTCGACGCAGATAATCTTCGAGAGATTCTTGTGAGCGCCAGTTGCTGACGATAGGTGACAATTCGCGAATAATCAGGCCAGCGGCATGAAGTGACTTTGATTCCTGATCTTCTTTGTTACAGCCGACATTGCCTATATGTGGATAAGTCAGCGTAACGATTTGACGGGCATAAGAGGGGTCGGAAAGGATTTCCTGATACCCAGTTAGCGAAGTGTTGAAAACCACCTCACCAACGGTCTCGCCATCGGCACCAATGGATTCGCCACGGAATACGGTGCCGTCTTCAAGGGCTAAAAGCGCCGGTTTTCTCAAGTAAAACCTCCAAGAGACAGACGTGCAAAAAGCGGGAGCAACCCTGTCGAGCGCTCCCGCCGAGAATACTATGCGTTCGGAATAATGGGGTGGAATTTTACTCGAGATGACCCTAAGTGTCTATGGTGAAAACAGGTTTCTCGAAGACCCGGCCTTAGGCCAGGCCGAGCACATCCTGCATATCGAAGAGACCTGTGTCGTGACTCATGATCCATTGCGCCGCGCGGGCCGCGCCCTTGGCGAATGTCATGCGACTAGATGCCTTATGGGTGATTTCTACTCGTTCGCCGATTCCTGCAAACATGACCGTGTGTTCACCAACGATGTCGCCGGCGCGGATAGTCTCAAAACCAATCGTCTTGCGGTCGCGTGCACCGGTGTGACCCTCTCTGCCATATACTGCACAGGTTTTCAGATCACGCCCTAAGGCATCGGCTACCACTTCGCCCATGCGTAGCGCTGTACCCGATGGCGCGTCGACCTTATGGCGATGATGGGCTTCGATAATCTCGATATCGACATCATCACCCATTACTCTGGCAGCGATGTCGAGCAGCTTCAGACAGAGATTTACGCCAACACTCATATTCGGCGCAAACACAATACCTGTTGATTCCGAGGCCTGTTTGATTCTGGCCTTCTGCTCTTCATTAAATCCGGTGGTGCCAATAACGACTTTTTTGCCATTGGCCGCGCACAACTCCACATTGCCCAAGGTATTTTCAATAGTCGTGAAATCAATCAATACGTCAAATTGATCGACCACGCTCTTTACGCTGTCGACTAACTGTACACCTGCCTTGCCGCTACCGATCAAGTCACCGACATCCATCCCCAGCAAGGGGCTGCCGGGACGCTCAATGGCGGCACTAACACGCACACCTACCGCTTCATTGATGGCTTCTATTAAATTCCGTCCCATGCGCCCACCGGCGCCAGTAACAGCTACGTTGATCATGATTTTTCCCCAGATTTGCGACGCTACCAGCTTATGTAGGAATAGCCGTCAGCCTGTAATTCGATAAGATCGCTCGCCCCCACTTCAACGATGGTTGCGAATTCATAGAGATCTTTTTCTGTCCATTTGAGTGATTTCATGGTGTTTCCACAAGCGTGAAACTCTACACCATAGGCGCTGAGGCTTTTAACCCGCTGCTTAATTTCATCTGTTACAGGTCGCCCCGGCTTTTTCGCCAGTATATGTAGGCCTGGGCCAAAACAGGTCACCACAATGCGCACATTATCGCCATACTTGCGCAATACCGCACCCACGGAAAACAACACATGGTTATGATAATCAGGATCGGACTTGTTAAATTGATAGACGACTTTGTAATCCGCCTCATCACCAGGGAATTTCAATTCTTCAAGCTCGACTTTTTCTGCGTGGGCTTTGCCCATGCCCATCGCCAGCAAACCACCACCTGCGGCAAGTGCTCCTAATGTTTTGCGTCGGCTAACATCTGGATCGCTATTACGCAATTTTCGAAACCAATTTTTCATGCCCTGCTCCGTCAGGTCAGATCATCAAAGAATTCTTTTACTTTATCCAGCCAGGATTTGTGTTGCGGGTTGTGCTTGCCGCCATTAAGAGTGTCCTCAAACGAACGTAATAAATCTTTTTGTTCGTTAGACAAATTAACCGGGGTCTCAACGTTTACTCGACAGAACAAATCGCCAGTCACATTCCCACGCACGGGTTTTACCCCTTTGCCACGAAGTCGAAACAATTTACCTGTTTGTGTCTCTGGTGGCACCCGCAATTTTACTTTTCCATCAAGTGTAGGCACTTCTAGCTCACCGCCCAAAGCAGCTGTGACAAAACTCACTGGCATATCACAATACAGGTTTTCATTCTCACGTACAAAAATTGGATGTTCTTTGACGTTGATGTGAATATACAGATCACCGGCAGGGCCACCGTTTTCACCTGCTTCACCTTCACCGCCGAGGCGAATGCGATCACCGGTATCCACGCCGGAGGGAATCTTTGCCGAGAGCGTTTTGTGCTCCTGAACTCGACCATGACCGTGACAACTGCCGCAGGGGTCTTTTATCATCTGACCACTACCATGGCATTGCGGACAGGTCTGTTGTATCGAGAAAAAGCCCTGCTGCATGCGCACCTGGCCATGACCACCACATGTTGAACAAGTAACAGGCGTGCTACCTTTCTTGGCGCCACTGCCATTACAGGTATTACATTTGACATAGGTTGGGACACGGATCTTTACCGTGGTACCACGTACAGCGTCTTCCAGAGAAATATCCAGGTTATACCTGAGATCCGCGCCACGATTGACTCGCTGACCACCACCGCCACGACCGCCACCGAAGATATCGCCAAAGATATCACCAAAAATATCGCTGAAACCGCCCTGAGCTCCTCCGCCGCCGCCAAAACCGCGCGCAGAAGGGTCAACACCTGCGTGACCAAATTGGTCATAGGCCGCGCGTTTTTGCTCGTCGTTGAGCACATCGTAGGCTTCTTTGGCCTCTTTGAATTTTTCCTCGGCCTCAGCGTCGCCCGGATTACGATCCGGATGAAACTTCATTGCCTTGGCTCGATAGGCCTTTTTCAGTTCGTCCTTACTGGCGTTTTTGCTAACACCTAAGACTTCGTAGTAATCGCGCTTTGACATTGAGCTTGTTACCATTTTGTGTTTTACCTAAAAAGCAGGCGCGTATATACGCGCCTGACTTCTATGCATTCCCGTTGCCGGGCGCGGGGACGATTACTTATCGTCCTTTACTTCTTCGAACTCGGCATCAACGACGTCATCAGCTGAACTGTTCGTGGCTTCTGCCGCTGCATCCGCCGCGCCATCACCCGATTGTTTGGCATAAGCGCGCTGCGCCATCTCGCCAGAAGCCTCGGTCAATTTGGCCGTCTTGGCTTCGATGTCCGCCTTATCATCGCTCTTCATTGCCTTCTTCAGATCTTCGATAGCCGTGTTGATTTTGGTCTTTTCGTCTTGAGTAACCTCGTCACCAAGATCCTTCATCGACTTCTCGACCGCGTGTATCATATTGTCGGCCGTATTGCGTGCGGTGACCAATTCCTGGAACTTCTTGTCCTCGTCCGCATGCAATTCCGCATCCTTGATCATCTTTTCGACTTCTTCATCAGACAAACCGCTAGAAGCCTTGATCACGATAGACTGTTCTTTTCCAGTCGCCTTGTCCTTCGCAGACACATTCAAAATACCGTTGGCATCGATGTCGAAGCTGACTTCGATTTGCGGCACACCGCGTGGTGCTGGTGGTATGTCCTGGAGGTCGAAACGACCCAGTGACTTATTACCTGCCGCCTGCTCACGTTCACCCTGCAGTACATGTACGGTTACGGCTGTTTGATTGTCATCAGCAGTTGAGAACACCTGCGATGCCTTGGTAGGTATGGTCGTGTTCTTGTCGATCAACTTGGTCATAACTCCACCCATAGTCTCGATACCAAGAGACAGTGGCGTTACGTCAAGCAACAATACGTCTTTAACATCACCACCAAGTACACCACCCTGGATCGCTGCACCAACCGCTACCGCTTCGTCAGGGTTTACATCTTTGCGCGGCTCTTTACCGAAATAGTTCTTAACCGCCTCTTGTACCTTAGGCATACGAGTCTGGCCACCGACAAGAATAACGTCGTCGATTTCAGAGGTCGAAAGACCAGCGTCTTTCAAGGCAACCTTACAAGGATCGATAGTGCGTCTGATCAATTCATCAACCAGGGATTCCAGCTTGGCACGTGTCACCTTGATGTTAAGGTGTTTTGGACCTGATGCATCGGCGGTAATATAGGGCAGATTCACTTCAGTTTGCTGTGTGGAAGACAGCTCGATCTTGGCCTTTTCTGCCGCTTCTTTCAGACGTTGCAGCGCAAGCGGATCACGATGCAAATCGATACCAGATTCCTTCTTGAATTCGTCTGCCAGGTAATCGATCAGACGCGTGTCGAAATCTTCACCACCGAGGAAAGTATCGCCGTTAGTCGCCAGTACTTCGAACTGGTGATCGCCATCGACTTCGGCAATTTCGATAATGGATACGTCGAAGGTTCCGCCACCAAGATCGTATACCGCAATCTTGCGATCGCCCTTACCCTTGTCCATACCATAGGCCAGCGCCGCAGCAGTAGGCTCATTGATGATACGCTTGACTTCCAGACCGGCAATCTTGCCCGCGTCTTTGGTAGCCTGACGCTGAGAGTCGTTAAAATAAGCAGGAACAGTGATAACTGCTTCGGTAACCGGCTCACCGAGGAATTCTTCAGCAGTCTTCTTCATCTTCATCAATACGCGCGCAGAGATTTCAGGCGCAGCCATTTTTTTGCCACGCGCCTCAACCCATGCATCACCGTTATCGGCCTTGACGATTTTGTAAGGCACCAGATGAATGTCTTTTTGTACGATGTCCTCGTCGAAACGACGGCCAATGAGTCGCTTGACCGCAAAAAATGTCTCAGTCGGGTTAGTTACCGCCTGACGCTTGGCCGGTTGGCCGACAATGACTTCGCCATCTTCGGTGAAGGCTACAATAGACGGTGTTGTGCGATCACCCTCGGAATTTTCTATTACGCGAGGCTTTCCGCCCGCTTCCATAACAGCCACACAGGAGTTGGTGGTGCCAAGGTCTATACCTATGATTCTGCCCATTAAAGTTCTCCTAAAAGTAAATCAATTCGTTATTGTTAGCGTATGTGGGGCTATCCAATACTAATTCAAGCCCTGCACTGCATTACGCCTGTAGACTCAGGCCTGTTCGTCGATATTGCCACCTGTTTGGGGTGGATTAGCCGCTTTTGATACCACGACCATAGCCGGCCTGACCAAGCGACCGTGCAAGGTATATCCCTTCTGAATTACGGTTAATACGGTATTAGGTTCTTGCTCCGTACTTTCCTGCATGGTCATCGCCTGATGAAATTCGGGATTAAATTTTTCGCCCTGGGGATTCATCTGTTCGACGCCAAATTTCTCTACTGCAGACGCAAGCATTTTTAAGGTGAGCTCTGAACCCTCGCGAATCTTTGTGGCATCTACCTCGTTCCCCTGGAAGACTGCCAAACCCAGCTCCATACTGTCGATTACGGGGACCAGTTCATTTACAAATTTTTCCAGGGCATAGCGATGTGCATTACTAACATCTTTTTCTGCACGACGCTTGATGTTTTCCGCCTCTGCTTTGGTGCGTAAGGCAAGGTCCCAATTTTCCTGCGCCTTGGCCTCTGCCGCAGCCAAAGCCTCCTTAAGAGATGCAAGGGTGTCCTCGCCTTGTGGGGAAACGGCCTCCTGTTCGTCCACCTCAGCCTCTGGATTGGCCATTTCTTCTTTCATATCAGTCATTTAGCTCTCCACTCAAGGTAAAATCCGATGAATTAAAGGTGATTGTCCTCTATATAAGGGTTGATTACTTAAATTCCAATGCGGAACCAAGCAATTTCGCGGTGATATCTACAACGGAGATCACGCGGTCATAATTCATGCGCGTAGGACCGATAACGCCGAGCACACCGACAGTCTCGCCTTCTACTTTATAAGGAGACGAAATAATGCTGCATCCCTCTAATTGATTTACACCGCATTCGGAACCGATAAAGATCTGTACTCCCTGAGATACCAGACACTGATCAAGCACCTCAAGTATGGTCTGCTTTTGCTTAAAGGTATCGAAGACTTTGCGTAACTGCTCAGTATCAGTAAGCTCTTGAAATCCTAGCAGATTCGTTTTCCCCGCCATTACCAGGTCTTCCGTGTCTCCGTCTGGAAACAGCTTATCCGCCATCTCGACCATATCTGTCATCAAGTCGTTCACGTCCTGGCGGGCCTGGTTCAGATCGGTTAACAGATTTCGGCGCACTTCACTAATCTCGCGTCCCCCAAAAACGGAGTTGAGATAATTGGCGATTTTTTGCAGCTCACTCTGAGTATACGAACGGCGCAGATGCAGAATCCGATTCTCCACCTCGCAATCATTAATAACAACGATAGCCAATACCCGGTTTTCGCTCAGGGGTAGAAACTCGATCTGGCGCAAGGCCTTGTGGGTGCGACGCGGCAACATGACCAGACTGGTCATTCGAGTGACTTCAGAGAGAATATCTGAGGCCGTGGAAACAATTTGCTTGTGGCTGCCCTCTGATTTAATCATGCGCTGGATGGTCTGGACCTCCTTTTTGCGCATGGGAGCCACCTTTACCAGGGAATCGACAAACACACGATAACCCTTGTTTGTCGGTATACGCCCTGCAGAGGTATGTGGCGAGGCGATCAAACCCATATCCTCAAGATCGGCAAGCACATTACGAATAGTGGCTGGGCTCAACTCCAGTCCGGATGCACTGGCGAGCGTACGCGAACCTACAGGCTGCCCTCCCTCAATATATTTCTCGATAAGGGATTTAAGCAGTATCTGGGCACGTTCACTTAATTGAGTGTGCTCTGTCGCTGATTTCTGTGCCGCCATAACAACCATTTAGACAAGACTTAGCCAACTTTATTAGCACTCAACAAGCAAGAGTGCTGCCGGTCGGGACGCTATCAATTCGATGTGAGACTGTCAAGTTTGAAGCAATATTGGCGAGCTATAGTAAACGTGCTAACTTGTTGTTAAATCGGGGAGAGACCATGTCACAGGATTTCAAGAAAATCGGTATTATCGGAAAATACGCGAATACGGAAATTGGTAGCCAATTATGCGCCCTTAGTGATTACCTCCTGGCGCGTGGCTGCGAGGTCCACATAGACCAAGGGACGGTGGACGCCTTGCGTTCAGACTTCCCCAATGCAAACAACATCAGCCGCGAAGACATGGGGCAGCTGTGTGACCTCATTATCGTCGTAGGGGGAGATGGTACCCTTTTAAATGCCGCCCGTTCCCTGACGCGATTTAATGTACCCCTGGTCGGCATCAATCTCGGACACCTGGGCTTTCTAACCGACATCCCATGGGATCATTATCAGGATAAGCTCGACGAAATCTTCGATGGTCAATACACCGTGGAAGATCGCATGCTTCTTCAGGCCAATATCATTCGGGACGGAACCAGTATCAGCGAAAGCATTGCCTTCAATGATGTCATTGTGCACAAGTGGGAAGAGGCGCGGATGCTGGAATTCAGCACTACGATCAACGGCAAGTTTGTCAATGTCCAGCGCTCAGATGGGATAATTGTTTCGACCCCTACTGGTTCAACAGCCTACGCGCTCTCCGGCGGAGGGCCTGTTCTGAACCCAGCCCTTAAGGCAATATTGTTAGTCCCTATCTGCCCGCATACGCTGACACAACGGCCGCTAGTGGTGGATAGTGAAAGCGTGATAGAAATTACCATCAGTGAAGAGGGTCATGCTCGAGCGCAGGTAACCTGTGACGGTCAGATTAACCTTGGCGTCACCGCAGGTGATAAGATCCGCGTTAGTCAGTTTAATGGGAAGGTGACCTTGCTCCATCCACAGGATTATAATTACTACCAGATTCTGAGAACCAAACTACACTGGGGTATCCGGCTTTAACATTTATGCTACAAGAACTACAAATCCGCGATTTCGCAATCGTCGACAGACTTCAACTCCAACTCAATAACGGCATGACCGTATTTACCGGCGAAACAGGCGCTGGTAAATCCATTGCCATTGATGCACTTGGCATTGCCCTGGGAGACCGGGCGGATACCACAGTTGTTCGACAAGGGTCCAAGCGCGCTGAAATTACGGCTCGTTTTAATATCCAGTCGAATGCGAGCGCCAAACAGTGGCTCATAGAACATGAATTAGACGATGACGGCGAATGTATTCTTCGTCGCACCATCAATAGCGAAGGCGGCTCCAAAGCGTATATCAATGGTCGCCCTGCCCCGCTACAGCTTATCAAGGAACTCGCCGAGCTGTTAATTGATATCCACAGCCAGCACCAACATCAATCATTGTTACGCCCTAATGATCAACGACAATTGCTAGACAATTTTGGCCAGCACCAGGACTTGTTATCTCAGGTCTCACTTGCCTGGCAACAATGGCAAAAAACCCGAACCCGGTATGAAGAAATCCGCAGTGCCGAAAATGAGCGTCAATCTCGCGTGGATTATCTGAAGTTTCAACTAAATGAATTAGAGGAACTTGCACCACAAGCCGGCGAGTGGGAAAACCTGGAACAAGAGCACAGCGCGATGTCCAATCATGAGCGCATTGAATCAGCCATTACCGAAAGCCTCAATCTTCTGTACGAAGATAATCAGTCTATTGCCAGCCAGTTAAATCAAGCCGTCAATCTGCTCGAAGAAGTCGCGCAATTTAATTCCGGCATTCAATCCAGCGTAGAACTACTCAATAGTGCGGTTGTGCAAATTAAAGAGGCCACTAGCGATTTACGTTCAATCAGTGATGATTCCGGATGGGATGCACAACGTTTCCAGTGGCTCGAAGATCGCATAGGCGACTACATGCGTCTGGCGCGTAAGCATCACTGTTCGCCCGAGACCCTATATAGTTTCGTCGCAGAATTGCAGAATGAACTCGATTCACTGCAAGATGCGGATAGCACGCTACTAAAGCTTAATAAAGAGATTGAGTTTCTCTCGGCAGAATATCAGTCACTCGCTGCTTCCTTGAGCGAAGTACGCCAGAAGTCGGCAGCTCGACTCTCGAAAGAAGTGTCTTCATATCTTGGCAGACTCGGCATGAGTGGCGCGAAATTATCTATCGAACTAAATACCATAAACGGCAAAGGTGGTAGTCGTCATGGTAACGAGGAAGTTTCTTTTTGCGTTGCGACTAATAAGGGACAAAAGCCACAAGCCATTCAAAAGATCGCCTCCGGCGGAGAACTGTCAAGAATCAGTCTGGCCATACAAGTGGTCACAGCCAAGGTTGCACGTATACCAAGCATGGTTTTCGACGAGGTCGATGTAGGCATAGGCGGTGGCACAGCGGAAGTCGTGGGGCAATTGCTTAGACAGCTGGGCAACAAACGCCAGGTAATCTGCATTACCCACCAGCCGCAGGTCGCCGCACAAGGCCATCACCATTACCTGGTTAAGAAAAGCTCTGGAAAATCAGAGACTTTCACGCAATTTCAGGCGCTGACTGATGAACAACGACAGCACGAAGTCGCCCGCATGCTCGGTGGTGTACAAATTACTGAAACCAGTCTCTCCCATGCCCGAGAAATGTTGGACACCGCGGGTGCCCTCTCTATCGAGGAATTATGATTACTCTGCGGGCTAATTGACGTTTTTTCCTCAACCGCCCTGCTAAGGCTGTCGATAACAATACTAATCTCCTAGTTTTAGCATGCCATGTCAGAACACCGACCAACCGTACTGTTTGTAGAAGATGCGCCCGACGTGCGTGATATCGCTCGCATCTTTTTGAACAAGTCTGGATACGACGTAGTTGAAAAAGAAGACGCTGAAAGTGCGTGGGAATATTTACAGAATAACCACCAGCACGTCGACGTGGCATTACTCGATATTCTGCTACCTGGATTCGATGGTTATGAACTCTGTAGTCGAATTAAATCCCATGATCAAATGAAAGACCTACCTGTTGTCTTTGCCTCATCGCTCACAGATTTGGAAGAAAAACTAAAAGGCTATGCCTGTGGCGGAGACGACTACGTAACTAAGCCTGTGTTATACGAAGAGTTACAGCAAAAAATTAAGCGCATTCTTCAAATTAAAAACACCACTGTTGAACTGAAACAAAGGGCTTCTGCTTCAACTAGCGCCGCACTGGAAGCGATGAATTACTCGTCTGACCTCGGCCAGATTATCTCCTTTTATAAGGCCAGTCTTGATGTACAAAACTACCAGGAACTTGCCCAAAAAGTCTTCGAAGTCACCAATAATCTCGAACTCAGAACCTGCATGACTTTTTTTGTCGAAGGCGATGCGCTTTCCTATTCATCTAACGGTAAAGTAACGCCATTGGAAATCAACATTATGGAAATGACGCGCGGGGGTAAACGATTTGTAGATTTTGGGCAACGCACCATAATTACCCACAAAAATTTTACTTTGTTGATAAAAAACATGCCTGTTGATCGCCCGTCTCGCTACGGTGTATTAAAGGATACCTTAGGTGCCTTGGGTGACGCGTTAGAGGCTCGCGTACATTCGCTACAGCAAAACAATCTCGAAAATAAACGCAATGAATTAATCAATTTTGTCCAGCTATCCACGCTGGAAGCGGAAAGTACTTTCGAGCAGATTTATACGGAAATTAACAGCGCCATGGAGACCATGAATAGCGCTGTAGAAGATGCCTTTATTAGCATCGGACTAACCGAACAACAGGAACAACATTTTCGCGATATAGTGAAGGCACTGATAGCCCAATCTGAAAGCGCGATGGCTAAAGGTGATCGGTTACTTTCAGCGTTTGATCAAATTTCAAGTGCGCTTAGGAAGAGCTTGTCCATCAAGTCCGGTTCATGAATCCTATTTCTTACTCTGACACTGCCCACAAAGGCCATATATATAAAGGCAATGATCCGTCATTTCAAATCCTGCCTGCTGCGCAATTTCACGCTGGCGTTTTTCGATAATTTCGTCCACAAACTCCTCAACCTTACCGCATTGCAAACATACGATATGATCGTGATGCTCGCCAGTATTGAGCTCAAAAATAGCCCTACCGTCCTCAAAACGGTGTCGACACACAATTCCGGCTTCCTCGAACTGGGTCAACACGCGGTATATTGTCGCAAGCCCAATATCTTCACCGTTTTCTTTCAATCGGGTGTAAATGTCTTCTGCACTGAAGTGTTGTTCGGTGTTTTCCTCCAGCAACTCAAGAATTTTGAGCCTGGGGGTCGTCACTTTCAAACCGACATCTTTTAGATTAGGAATTTGCATGCCAATAGCCACTTATTTGACGTTGATATTGCTGATTGGAAATTGTGGTGCGACTATACCACAAAGCATCTAATTCAGATAAAATTAGCCGTCTTCAAAATACCCTTATGGAATACAATGACTAAATCCACTCTATTGATATTCATTTTTTTATTTATCTTTTCAAGCGCTTGCACCATGCATCGCATTGATGTTCAACAAGGCAACGTCATCACCAAGGAAATGGTTGAACAGATTAAAACCGGCATGACCAAACGCCAGGTTACCTTCGTGATGGGTTCGCCTATGATACAAGATCCCTTTCACAGCGCCCGTTGGGACTATGTTTTCACCATGCAACCCGGCAATAAGCGCAAGATTGCAGAATACAAACGGGTCACACTCATTTTTGAAGATGACAAGGTGGCGAAGATTGATGTGGTGAATGTTAATTAGGTAGGTGTCCGGTATTGACTTCGTGTTTGCTGATAACTGCAATTAACAGATAGCAAACCTACTATATAAACTAACATGATGGGCTTCATTTCACGCGTATAATTTGACCGGACCGGAAGACATCAAAGATTTTCTGTTTCTTTTTCTTCTTCTCCCCGGTAATTCGCGATAGTCAGTCCCTTTGCGCTTTTCTTCTGCACTCCCACCAGGTTTTCAAGAAACATTAAATAAGGATATTGAATTTCTCGAACTATAGACCGGTGTGTTTAGTCAGTTCGGAAGCCCGAAATTGGAACAATCATCAGTAGTAAATATATCGGTCGAAATGAAGTGTCGTTAGACGGTTTTGCCATTTTATAGGTACTACTAGGCGACTCCTTTAAAAGTCATTTTGACACAAACAGTTGAATACTCGATACTTGGTAATCGTGTGAACAATGTTAGTTATAGATTGCAGATTTGGTAAATTCGGAGCCTACATTCCATGGAACTCATAAACCCTGACATTGAAAAAGATCTGGCTATAGAAAAACCGTTGAAAATTGAGCTTGGAAGCGCTGGCAAATATCGCGAGGGCTACTATGGCCTCGACCATCTCAAAATGGACGGTGTAGACATCGTCGCAGACTTAAATAAACCATTGGAGAAAATTCCAGAGAATTCTGTTAGTCATATCTATAGTCGCCATGCATTGGAACATGTAATTGAGTTTCTACCATTAATGAAAGAATTGCATCGGATAGCACGGTCTGGATGTATTTTAAATATTGTTGTTCCTCATTTTTCCAATCCATACTACTACTCAGATCCAACTCACGTGCGTTTCTTTGGGTTATATACAATGAACTATTTTGTATCTCCTGAAAAACAGCCTTTCCCAAAACGACTCGTTCCCGCGTTCTATACGGATACTCGTTACGAAATTGATACAATAAAGATTTCATTTTATCGAATGAACATTTTTGACCGAGTTACCGTCCCACTTCTTCGAAAAATTGTGAATCTGAATTTTGCGATGCAAGATTTCTATGAACGCCGTCTGTGCCGACTCTTCCCTGCATCCGAGATTTCCTATACGCTCAGAGTCGCAAAATAGTAAAATATTTCACTTGAATAATAACTATTCCGTATATTTTTAATCCTAATGCAATATTATGGCTCAGTTTTTGTAATCACACTCTTTAAGCCGACTTTATTAACTCTAAATATGAACTACATAACGCAATTTTCTAGCTCAACACTCTTACAATGAAAGACCAAAAAAAGAAAATACTTGTCTGTATTGACAAGATACACAATCTTAATAGCGGACTAGGTCGGGTGTCTATTGAATATGCAATGGAACTGATTAACAACAACGAGTATGATTATACCTTTCTTGTACCGAAGAACTATCCAGAGAACGACTTCTTTGGGCACGGCATAGTGAGACTTACGGCATGGAAACGCCAGTTTTCTGGTTACATGAAAGAATTCGATCTCGTTCATTTGCTGTACCAATCACCGAGTTATAGTTTTCGTCATGCGCAAAAGTCGCTAATGACGGTACACGACATAAACTTCATGCATGTCAAAAATACTGGAAAACGGTTAAAATATAAGCGAAAAATGCAGCAGATTATTGATGCCGTTGATTCGCTCTGTTTTATATCTGAATTCGCCAAAAACGATACAAATAGTAATCTTAACTTTGATAGATCAAAAAGACAGCGCGTCATTTACAACGGAGTTACCGATTCCTGTATCACCACTTCTAAACCTGCCTGGTGTCCAGTCAATTTTCTATTTTCAATCGGCATTTTCACAGTCAAAAAGAATTTTCACACCTTAATACCACTCTTAAAGAGCCTACCTGATACATATACTTTAGTTATTGCTGGTGATTGCAATACTGCTTATGGCAATCAAATCAAAAAAGATATAGCCGACTCCGGACTCGATAAGCGCGTAATTCTTCCTGGAATGATCTCTGAGGAAGAAAAGAACTATCTGTATACACATTGCGAAGCGTTTTTATTCCCATCAATAGCCGAGGGTTTTGGTTTACCTGTTATAGAGGCTATGAAATGTGGAAAGCCGGTTTTTTGCTCTGACCGCACCAGCCTAAAAGAAATCGGGAATGAGTATGCCTATTTCTGGAAAAACTTCGAACCCAGTGAAATGCGAGAAATATTCGCAAAAGGTATGGCTGACTTCGACAACATAAAGGCCGAAAAGGAAATCAAATATGCCAACTCATTTACATGGAAAAAGAACGTTGATCGCTACGTCGAACTCTATAAAGAATTAATTAATGAGTAAGTTTAAAAATATCGTCATATGTTGCCCCGGAGACGTGCTGATTAGCGGCGGTGTCAACAGCCTTCACAATCTGTGCAGAACACTATCGCTTATTGGTTACGATGCATCCATGTATTACCTCAATCCTAAAGAAGAAATCATACAAAGTGATTACTATTTGGCCTATAAAGTCAAAAGATGCACAGATTTAGCTGACGACCCTGAAACACTTTTTGTTGTACCCGAGACCCTGGTACCGTTTTTGTTGCAGTTTCACCATGCTGGAAAGATGATTTATTGGCTCGGCTTGTTGTTCTACTTTAAAACGCCAAGCTGGAGCCCCCCTTTCAATATTAAGTTTTTCAGAACTTTCATAAAGTGTAAATCGTATTTTGGCTATTCTTCAGGGGCCATAGAAAACATGCAGCGAAAATTGAACGAGTATGCCAAGTCACATCTCGACATATGGAATGGGGAAGTATTTCACCTTAGTAATTCTTATTTTGTCGGCGATTACTGCCGCGAAAAAGGCGCAAAGACCTGGGTTCTTCACAACCCAATTCGGGACGAGTTTTACACCGAGCAAGTTCTTCCACTAAGAGAGAAACTGATACTATTCGGGCCACACACCCAACCGGCCTGGATAAGTAGAGCTAAACGCCTTCTACCTGGCTTTCAGATTATAAAGTTGAGGAAACTCCCTTCATCCACTGTTTTCGACCTTATGTCCAAAGCAATGGTATTCGTAGAGATTGGGATTTTTTCTGGAAGAGATAGAATGCCGCGAGAAGCGGCCATGCGTGGCTGTGTTGTGTTAGTCAACAACCGGGGTACTGCTGGCAACGACAAAGACTACTTACTCGAGTCTAATTACAGAATAGATGAAAATAAAGTTGACCAAATATTGGAAACACTATCGGTTATCGTGAATAACTATAACACTCATTTTGAAAAACAGTCATCATTCAGAAACAGTTTGATATCGGAAAGAAATAATTTCAGGATCAACACTGACAACATTTTTTCCTCATTGTTGAAAATACGTGATCCCAATGAAAGCAGAAAGCATGAACAATAGAAATATTAAATTAGGACTATTTTTCACTAATACCAACAGGGACTATAACAAGAGTGCTGCATCGACCTGGATACGAATATGGCAGATGATCGATCCATACAAGGCTCTTGGTGTCGAAGTCAGTTTCAACAACTTTTTCAAGAAATACGACGTCGCCATCGTATACAGAAAGTCCAAGCCAAAATACTATTACATTCTTAAGTATCTAAAACTCATCAGTAAAACAGTCTATTTTGACACCTGTATTAATTTGTTCGAAAAAAGTTGGGAGATTTCCGATGAAAGGTTGGAATATGCCCACAAGATCGCGAAAACAGCAGATGGCATCATCTGTGCCTCGAGCCAGATTGCGCGTTTTTCGGCTCCATACGCGAATAGCGTTTACACAATGGAAGATCCTATAAATTTAGACCACTTTTCCACACTGAAGGGAGATATCAATTTTGATAAGCCACTTTTTGGCTGGTCAGGTGTCGCGCAAAAATCGGTATTTCTGAATCGTTACGCAAGCGAAATAGACAAACGTATACACCTGATTACCGACAATACCATAACAGATGAACAACTTGAGTTTGAATATATTTACACCCAGTGGCGATACGAAACATTTCCGAAAGAACTCATCAAATGCGATATTGCGCTCTTACCAAGAGATCTAAATTCTTCCTACAATTTAGGACATAGTGCATTTAAGGCTTTAGTCTTTGCCGTCTTAGGCATCCCAATTATCGCCGATAAAATTCCTTCATATATCGACCTGACACAGTACTATGACGGCATTGTATTTTTAGATGACTATGATAATAGTATAGAAAAATGCATCGAAGCTCTCAGATTACGCAGCCTCGATACAACGAAGGTCAGAAAACACTATTCGCTTGAGAACCAGGCTAAAATGCAGGTTGAATATTTTCTTCAACGGTTGAACCATTAATGGAGAGACAGTATCAACTACAGAATTTGAGATATTTTTCTTGCTGATATTTAAAGCTCCACTTTTCGTTAGTGTATGCATTTACAGGTGGCGTCACCTTTCCCTGGCTTATCTGAGTCAGAACATCGATAATACTATCGCTTCGATAAAATACCGAATTTTCACAAAAATCTTTAAATTCTCTAAACTTCTCATGGCTCAGCATAGGAATATTGTAGGCATACGCCAGATTGAACGCACCTGAAATCTTGATTCTCAAGAATTCATCAAAGTCACTTTGTACAGGATGGATTGCTGGCATAATATAGTCACTATTCTTGATATAAGAATGAAACAAATCATCATCAATATAGTAGTCAAACGCCCTGATCACATGACTCATATTGTTCTCGTTTATCCAGTCGAGTATCTCTAATCCTCGCCCCGACTCTCTCTTGCATCTTCCCAGGACAATAATCTTGAGTTTTGAAGGATAACTTTCTGCATTTAGAATAGCATCGAATATACCCGGATAGTCCTTTCTGTGTGATAGCACTTCGCCTGGGATAGTTACCCATATTTCATTTTTAGGTTTATGCAAATCTATATCTCTATATGATGGATAGAATATCGGATAAAATGACTCGAGACTAAGATTGGGAAGTGAACCTTTCT
Source organism: Gammaproteobacteria bacterium (assembly GCA_029881255.1). Classification (NCBI taxonomy): domain Bacteria; kingdom Pseudomonadati; phylum Pseudomonadota; class Gammaproteobacteria; species Gammaproteobacteria bacterium. The sequence continues at coordinate 45,623 of JAOUMY010000008.1, forward strand.
GTGACTCTTCTAAATCGTCGCTTAGCACAAAGTAATTTTTAATTTTCCTCGAAATCATCTTTTGAGAAAACCCGGAGCGAAGTTTATTTACGTTGTGGGCTATGCCGACAAATTTTATTTCCTTTGGATATGGCAGCAAACACAATGATCGAACGATATTTCCATGAGCAGTATTGAATATTACGCTGCGGGGCTTAAGTGATACAATTTTACTTCTCACCTTCAACAAGTCTGTCCAACGATGATCATCAAAATCGTAATAGGTATAACTATCAAATCCAAACGCCTCTACCCTGGACTTAAGCCTAATATCCCCAATGAAATGCACCTGGTTTCCGGCTTCTTTCAGAAAGAGCACTTGGGAGTATATGCATTCCGCATGTGAGGATGTTTCAACAATTATATAATTTGGCATGAGCAGTTTTTTAATCGGCCGAATTCTAGCTAGCAAAAATAGCAGACTGCGTGATTTTTATCAAAATTATTTCACCCATTCAAATATAATTACATGGCGTAAACGTTTACATTACCCATCTCAATATTTTCTCTATCTCTACTTATTTTTTGCACATTGACCACTTTGCACCACTTTGAGTTGTAAAATATTTATTTCGAACTAAAATCATCAATAGACTCCAATTATAATTGAATTTTTTGACTTTTTTTCTCTAAATACTTTTCATGATATTAAAACCTTTTCTCTCGTAGTTTCAAATAAGGCATTCACTTTTTAAATAATCACATACTCAATTTGCAATCAATTATTTTTAGACCACATAATCTCGCTTCAGTTATAATTCACTTCGTCAGAAATTATTATTGACGAATTTCCTTCTACTTATTAAGCTACCAAAACTCTAGCCATTCCCCTGACGTTTTGACATCTTTCTAGAAAAGTACTTTATTGCGAACAGTTCTAACTCCGAATGTATTAGCCACTTTCATCCGCCATCTTTGTAGTTTCTCCATTGAAAACCAAGAGCTAACAAGTGCGCGCACATCTTGTCCATATAGAAGTCCGTTGACTAGCCACAAAACAGAAAAACCGCTATTATTTGCCAAATTCAAATAATTATTACCAATACCCGGACGTCACATGAAACAACAAAAACGATCACACCTTCTCGCTATACTTATAAGTTTGGTTTTAATGACTATTTTCTGCCTCCCAAATAATGCATATTCAAGTGATACCGGCAGTTTTGGTCTACGCCCTGTACTTGGCTACTCCGTTGGACAGGATAAGGTCCTCATCTCGGATTATATCCTCATCAACGGAGAGACAAGCCAAGAAACCAGTGGAAGTAGCTATTTGGATAACGGTGGGGGACTTCTGTTTGGGGTTGACCTTACCTACACACTGGACCAGCACTCTCGCCTTGGCATGGGGTTTCGGGCTAAGGGTAATTTTGAAAATCCTGAACTGAGCTATCTTGACGCTACATTTTCGACAAACATGCTACATATCATGTATATCTATCAGCATAGAATGGGCGGAATTGACGTGATCGCTGGAATTGGCGCTACTTATCATACGGGCACAAAATTCAGCATGAAACACGAAGAAAATAGTAGTGCTGATTTTGCAGTTAACTATTTGGATACCATCGCACCAATGTTCGACATCGCATTGGAAAAAATAACACGTGAAGGTGTCGCCTTGTATCTCGGTGTACGAGCTCATCTGGTTACTTACAAAGGAAAAGATGTTTTGATTGAAGGCATAGACACGTCTGGATATACAGCCAAGGAAATTGTCGGCAATAGTCTCGACTTTAGTTTTGGTGCTACCTGGTATTTCTAGACATATCCTCGATTCAACCGGCAAATCTACAAGATTGTAGTCAAGTACATGTTTATTAACTAAAGTGGAAAATGAATGACAGCAAAATTTCTTGTTTTATCAATCGTAGCGCTTATTTTCACGCCCGCGACATATGCATCATACAAAACAGAACTACCAGAACAATATAAAAAGGAAGCCGTGTATATTCAAATGGGCTTCGGGGGTCCCTATATAGTTCGAGATGAAAACGAGTATGACGCCGGGATGTTTTATGGAAACATCAAAGAGTTTGTTAAGTCATCTCCCGAATCCGTAGAGTTAGTGGACCGAGGTAACATTAAACAAAAAGTGGGTATCTCTATTGGAGTGGGATCGATTATAGCGGGATTTCTAGCAGCCCAGGCGACTGGCGGTATTTCTTCGCTCGTCGGTCTCGGAATATATTTCTGGGGAATCCTCTATGCGGTAGACGGGGTAAATGAAGTTAACAAGGGCATCTGGATACATAATGGCTATGTTATGAAAAATCAAATACAAGACCGCTCAAATTAGCAACTGGTATTCACGAAGTCTCAGAAAATGCGAATTGTAAACACATACATCAATTCTCTGCAATGCCCATTTTATTTTTCTTTACAGATGAGCTGTAGAATTTTAAGTCTGGTACCGCCGTAATATCCGGCGTCTGCAACGGAAGATGCTGCCGCCAAACCTGATACACAAGGCAACGTGGGATATCAATCACAACTGTGTCCATCAACATTGGAGTAGCGATTTCCCTGCCTATCTCTAAACTCAAATTGTTACCCGGTAATTGGATAGTTGTTATAGCTACTGCCGCCGACATGCCACGCAATTCAATGCTCTGCCCAGAAAAACTCCCTAGAGGTGCCTGTTGATCAACTGGTGCACTATTGTAATAAGCAAAGTTGAAATCCGTGGCTAACTCGGGAGATCGGGTTTCTTGCCAGTGTTTGTCATAGGTTCCGAGATAAGCTGTTCGTGATCGATGGCTAGCACCCAGGAAGCCCAAGCCTGCCACACGCGTATTCTTATTGATACTGTACGCTTCATCGTCGGCGTAGAAAATTCTTGGTAGCGAATTGCCGGCAACTTTTTTTCCAGCGAAGAGTTTCGATATGTAGGCACACCCATGGGGATTGTCCGGATGCGGAATGCTGCTATGACGATCGAGTCCGCCAAAAGCATATTCATATCGTAGCGGCACTTGCGCGAATTTTTGTGGGCGACTGGCGGATGTTGTTAACAATCCTTCTATCCAGTGTCGCTCACCCAATACCTGCAAAGACTTGTTAATCGCTCCACCGCGCAGAGAAACATTCATCGACGTTATTGCCCTGTTCGCAGGCGCATGGGCATCGGCGATCACAACGACATCAATATTTGGTTTGTATGGCACCATGTCAGATGCATAACGAATACTGTTTGCTGGGTCGTCTTCGTAATACTGATCAGTGAAAAATATCGGTGTAGGGTATTCTTGAATCGCTTCCAGGCCATGTGGCTGTATACGCCAGCTCTTCTTTGCAACGACCACTGCGCGCCATGAATTATCAGGCCATCGAAACGGAAATACCTGTGACACGATAGCCTTATCAACGTCGATTGTTAGCACAGACATCCTGGCGCACCGTTTCCTACTCCACCAAGCACCGGTCCAACTGGAACGAACGGTGGCGCAAATGTTGGTATTGGACCAGTCCCGAGTACGTTTTGGACCATCGTAGTGGACTTGAAGGTCAGTAACTGCAATTCAAACGCCTTGCAGATAGCATCGAATAATTCCTTGGCGTGTAAAGCCTGTGGATCCCCAAGATTTGCAAGCATGCTGGATTTCAAGGTACTCGCACTTAAACCGGCGTCACCTGCCGATGAAAACATCAACAAAGGCACGGGTACGTTCGGAGTCGGTGGCGCCATCGGTCCGGGAAAAGCGGCGAAAGACGGATACATCAAGTTGCCCATCAATCCCGCGTGCCAGGCCTGCCAGGCGCTGCCGATAGCGTTGGCTATCGCTACCGAATATTTGAGTTCAAACGCAGTGGCTTGCGGTGCTTTTGCAAGTATCAGTGGTGCCAAGGGCGGACCTAAAACATTGCCTGGCATTAACATCCCGCTCGGACCGTTTATGACTGCGCCTGCAATCGTGGTCATTTTCATCCACTGATCTATAGCACTACAAATTGCTGAAATACTGGCATCGATAAACGTCTCGAATTTTTTTCCGATATCTGCCGCCGCATCGACGTGATATTTATTTAGCGTCGCCTGGGCAAAAAGATTGGTGGGAGAATTGGGCGACACACTACGTTCTGATGCAGCAAACGCATCGCAAAACTGCTCGCCTGGCGACTGCCAATCCATAGGTAATTGTATGCCATTGGCAGTGAAAAAGGTTTTTGCTTGCTGACTGAACAGAGATTCCTGCGGAGCTGGCATGTCAATCACCAATCAAGACATCAGTACTGCCATCGATAACATTCCCTGCTCCACCACAATGCTGCGTGGAATCTCCCAACCGTACCGCGCCGAGATTATTGATCAAGACGCTACCGCTACCGGCGGTTGTCTGCCAGGTATTACTCCCACAGCACGCCGCGTGTATACCTTTGTCGCCAACTCGCAATGCGGGCATGTTATTAATCAATACATCCGCTGAACCGACAACTGCCGGCCCAGTGACCGGGTGTGCACAAGCTGGACAACCATGCACATCGGCTGGGGCATGGGATTTGTCTCCGAGACGTGCAGCACCGGCCATTGTTAATGCAAAACCTCTTGCAGCAGGGAGCCATTGGCCAAGTGAAATCGGCGCGTAACCTTGTTTTCATCATCCTCAAGAACAATGTCATAAACGTCCTTAAAGAATGTCTCCAGTTCCGGCGTGGTACAACTGGGAAGATAAACATTTAAAGTCCGCGGATCATAGAATCGAAACATCACCTGTCGACCATCGGGTAACTCCGCTCGCAATAGCTCGCGCAGATTGCGACGCAACTGTTTTTCATTTAATACAGAACGAAAAAATATACCCCAGTTCTTTTGTTTAGCATGTTTGAGCACCCATTCGGTAAAGCCATTTTGAGCATCCAGGGCAATGAGATATGGCGCTACCTCAGCCATATCAGGAGTGAGCTTTCCGCGCAAAAGACAAACGTGTCGCGGGCGAAATTGAAATAGTCGATCGAGTAGACCGGGTATCGAGGCGCCATCAAGAACAGCAAAGACATTCACCGGTGTTGTATCAAATAGGACAGATTTTAACTGACTCATATTGCCATAACTCCTACGCACCTTCACACGGAGCAATCGTAGCAGCCCCTTCTGTCGCAGCCTGTTTCAATGTCATTGCTGCGGGACTATAGGATTCAGGTTTTTCCGGGGCCTCCACAGCCTGGGCCGCTTCTCTTTCACCGGCCTCTAATGCCTCTAACGGCTCGTCGATGGCAACGCCTTTTCCATTCCCTGCGGAGCCACCGCTATTGAGTTTGATACTGCCACCAACAATAGTCACACCACTGCTATCGATCTTGACGAAGTTGCCGCCGACCTTAATTGTGACTTCGCTACCGGCCTCAAGGACGAGATTTGCACCGGCCTTGATATGTACGTCACCACCGGCTTCATAACCGTATTCACCGCCGCACTTGAGTTGAACATCCGCACCGACTTGCATAGACATGCTGCCGTCGATGCGCTCAAAATTGTCTCCCATGACGCTCTGATGTACATCGCCTTCAACAAGACTTATCTGGTCATTCTTTACGATGGAGTGTTGATCGTTTCCGACCCACTGCAAATCGTCGTTCTTTATTCGCTTCTCGAGATTTCGTTCGGCATGAAAGTAGATGCTTTCTTCACCTTTTTGATCGTCAAAACTCAATTCGTTGAACCCACCACCCTCAGGTGAAGAATTGGTTTTCAACACGGTTTTGGTTTTGGCATCAGGCAAATCGTAAGGCATCTTTCGTATCGCATCATACAGACACCCTGTCACAAGCGGACGGTCTGGGTCACCCTCGATGAATTGAACAACGACTTCCTGGCCTATACGCGGTATTGCGAAACTGCCCCAACCTGCTCCTGCCCAGCTCTGGCTCACACGAACCCAGCACGAACTGTTTTCGTCATATTGACCTTGTCTGTCCCAGTGGAACTGAAGCTTTACCCTGCCGAACTCATCCGTGTATATGTCCTCTCCCTCTGGTCCAACCACGATTGCCGTTTGTGTGCTTACAATTTGCGGTTTGGGTATAACCTTGCCGGGACGAAACGGTACCGCCGAGGGTATTAAGGTCGCTTTGTTATTGTAAGTATTTCCCCCGGCACTCAGAACTCCATTGGCCTGGCCTTGCGTACCGCTGTGCACGACCTCTACAATTAACCACTCATCTTCAGGCGCAATCATTCCATGTTCGGAGATGCTTAGTAGACTACCGCTACTCAAGTCCGGATAGTTAGAACGCAAGTCCACGAACTGCCGAAATACCTGTCGTTTTTCCAGCAGGCGTTGTGCCTTGACCTCACCCTGATCGGGATCGCTGAATTTTCCTGGATAGACATAGCTCTCTAAACCCAGGTCATCAGACTGAGCATAGCCCTGCTGACGCAGGCTTGGATGCATGAAATCATAATCACGCATGCTAATCGCCGTCTCAACCGCCTGATGTTGTATATTGAGTTGCGAAATAAACGGTGTATCCGTTGCGAGAGAGGAAGCATAGCGAAAGACTTTGTTGGGGCTTTCCAATGGTTGATAGGCGGATGGATCATCTGCAATCACCAGGACGTGCTTTTCTGCATCATGTCGAAAGAAATAGAATAGGCCCTCTTCGTCCATGATGCGCTGCACAAAATCGAGATCGGTCTCCTGATATTGTGTGCAGTATTCCTGAGTGGAGTGATCACCGCTCAGTAAAAATTCGTATTGGTCACCGGGTATTCCGGCAAGCTCCAATTTTTCGACGATGATGTCTTGTACGGTCATACGTTGATAGAGGCGAGATGTACTGCGTTTGGAGAGAAACCAGCTAAGTGGTACCACAGTAATCGAATAATTGTAACTACCTTGCTGCGATATGCCGCTTGCAATCAGCTTCGCGACATGGCCACTAAATTGTCTAACGACTTCGTCGCTAGCATTAATGATAGTCAATGAGGCATTAACGCCAATCGCACTACTCAGCTCGATTGCTTCAGATGATACGAATTGAACTTCGAGTGCAAAGCTTTTGCTCAATCCTTCGGTCATGGTAAAACGGACGACACCGAGCACGGCGTCCAAACCGTTTATCCTTAAACCGTAGCGGTAGTGTCTGTCGCTGACTGACATAGTGTTTGCATTGACTGCCCCATATCGCTACGGGGCAGTTAGCTATCAACTATCAGGCAACAACCGGCGCGCGCCAGTCGTCAGACGCTGCAGTACCGCCCGCAACGTGATCCCAGGAAATCTTGCGATAGGCAAAAGACACTTCTTCAAGATGAGTGAAGTGTGCCTGTGAAGGATCCTGACAATTCGGCATCGTAGCGCGGATGTTTACGATAATCGCATCTTCAAGTTTCATGCTGAAATACTTTTCCATTGAACCCGTTGGCGAAGTGCGATACCAGCTCAACTCACACACCGAAAGATTCTCGCCCGTAGTCAATGCTTGATATAACAAGGGTGACGACTTGTCGAATACCTTGGTAATTGTCATAGGCTGGTGTACGCGTTGACCGGTAGGCTGTCCACTTTGCGGATCACGCGGAATTGTTACTTCGTGATTAAAGGCTTGCACGATAAACTCATCTTCGTGCCCCTCGACAAATACGTTACCGACGCTCTCCAGTGTAAACGCACCGGCGGTGATCAAGCCTTGTGTGGAACCTTCTATCTTCATAAACGCTGGGGTAGGCATTGTTTTTCTCCTTGTTAAATATTTCTAATTTCTATTTTTATATATCAACAATGGTGCCAATTTATATGTTGTTGATTTTCTTCTCAATACTAACTATTTCTTATTGTTGCATTGTGCGAAAATCTGCGCACCGGCGAAATAGTGTGCAGATCTTCGCACACTATTGCGGCCGACTTATCTGATAGCGATTAATCTTGTCTATCAGTGTACGCCTGCCGATGCCTAATGCTATCGCGGCTTGCGATTGATTCCAGTGATGCTGCTGCAGCTTTTCGATAATAAGCGCTGCCTCATAGTGCTCCAATGACTGCTTCAAACCATCCATGCCGTTGTTGCCCTTAACTTCACTCACATTCTGACGAGAGGAGTCACGCACAATATCTGGCAAATGTTCAACTGTGAGAGAACCGTTGTCGTCCACAAGAATTACGCCACGCTCTACAATATTCTTAAGTTCTCTAATATTCCCTGGGTAGGAATACTGTTCCAGGTGTTCATAATACTTAGGTGATACCGCCTTGATGACTTTTGAGTAGGACTCTGCGTACACTTCCACAAAATGTTTCGCTAGCGGAAGAATATCCTCTTTTCGATCACGTAAAGGCGGTAGATGGATAGGAAAGATATTGAGCCTATAGTACAAATCCTCACGAAACTCGCCCTCAGAAACTAACGAGGTCAGATTTTTGTGTGATGCGGCAACATATCTTACATTTACCTTCTGAATTGTCGTCGCACCGAGTGCACGCAACTCTCCTTCCTGGATGACTCTGAGTAACTTTGCCTGTAAGGGCAGGCTCAGTTCTGCGACTTCATCCAAAAACAATGTGCCGCCATCCGCCATCGCAATAAGTCCTGGCTTGTCCTTATCGGCACCCGAAAACGCGCCCTTTTTATAGCCGAACAATTCGCTTTCAAGCAAATTTTCAGGTAGGGCTGCGCAATTCTGTGTGATATAGGCACCTTTACGTTCACTGTTGTCATGTATCAATCGCGCAATGTGTTCCTTTCCAGTTCCTGTTTCGCCGCTAATCATAACTGTCGCGGCAGAACGAGAGACCTTGTCTACCAGGTCATATGCGCTTCTCATCGACTTGCTGCTAGCAAGGAGAATTTCTCGATCAACTTTCCTGTCAATATTCTTTTTCAACGCCTTGTTTTCTGCGTGAAGATCTCGATTTGCCGCTTCCAGTATTCGAATGAGCCGCGAATTTTCTGCACGATAGCGCTGGTTTTCTATCATCATGGAGGCATAAGAGGCGAAACTGCTCAGAATTTGTTTTCCCTCGTCTCTATAAAACAGCTCATTAGATATGTCAGAAAGCACCATCACCCCTGCTACATTGCCGAGCTTGTCGACTATGGGCGCAACATATAGTTGTTCTGTTCGCTCACCGACTTGCTTGTCCAGGTGGTAATACCAATCGAGTGTGTATTCGTGAACCTTATATATATTGCTCAGCGCAATTGACTTTCCAGTCACTGCTGAATAGACAAGAAGATTGGGTGAATTTCTATTGCCGTGATAATTTAACTCGATCGGATCCAAACCTCTTACCGATTCAATATCGCCATCCACCCACATTTTCTCTGTATACAAACGGCGCTTTGTAGCATCTAACAAAAATATCGCAACTCGTCTTGCGCCAGTTAGATCACCAAGCAACTGCAAAACCTTTACAAAGGTACTGCCCGTGTCGATGTTCTGATTCACGATTACACCGAGTTCAACAAAGGCCTCGATGGGTGTCATTTTTATTGTTTTCATTATAATTTTATTTCGATATATTCTTCGTCTACATCCTGCCCCAATCTGGCACTGCCTATCATTGCGGTTTGTCCATTGAGTTCCGCGGATTTGACCGCGCTAGAACGTACGAGAAAAGTCAAATCGTAGTCAAAACAATGTAAACCAAAACTATCTAACCACCCGTCAATTCGTTCCTTTAATGCGCGAAAGTCGAACATAGACTCCAGCCAAACGCGTATCGAAAACGAAAACTCACAACTCTCGATTGCCCTCCCCAAGGCACATTCGCCAGACAATGATGAATTCTTGCCACCAAGTAATGTCAAGCTATCCTTCTCTAACGGAATCCTCCTGGGGGTATTTGGCGTTACCTCGACTCTCGCTGTGCCAATCAATACGCTCAATGCCCGCTGGAGATTCTGTTTGGATATTCCATCCTTCCCCAACAAAGTGACCAGCTTTGAGAGTACATGCCGATCGTCATCCCGCTCGTACTCTAGTCCCGAAACTCGGGCAAGATATGATTCGCCCGCATAATGTGTTCCCTGGTGTTCATAGAAAACTTGATACTTCTTCCAGATCAAATAGAGTAGTTCAATAATGCGATGGTTAAAGAAATCGAAAAACTGCCTTACCACAGCCTCGTCTTCGTGTAAGCCAAGTAAGTCCTCTGTGTAAAATGTTGGCAACGGGGAATTCACACCGTGTAGGCCAATGAAATTGATCATCATGTTTAAGCTGGAAACAGCGTCTTCGTCTGATGCCTCAGTCGTAAAAAGGCTTTCGATATCGCTATGCCTGAAGCCCAATGACGGGTTGGTCTTAAACCATAATGGTGTGTCGGCCGACTTTCCCTGTAGGATTTCATCTACAGCTGCAAAAAACCGATATGATCTTACATCTCCCTCGAGCAAGTTGCGCCAGGGTTGTTCCAGTTCTAACGCTAGTGTTTCCATGGCCATATATGGCTTTCCCCGGTTGCCCGGTCAGCAACCATCGTCTCGACAAAGGTATTCAACTGAGCAGTAGCGTTCAACAGGTGATTAACGACTGTGAAGAAAAAATACATCTCACCTTCACTAGTGAATTTTTCCGAATCAACATCAAAACAAACTTGCATGCCACGCACAGGCAACTGGGATTTAATCCGCGTGACTTTAGAGACTTTGATGGCGTGAATTCCCTCCAGGCGTCGCTGGTGGATGCGATGAGCCTGTTTACTATAGTAGCTAGGGTAGTCGAAAAGGCTGACCAATTGTTTGAAACTTTCGAGTTTTGTTATTGAACGGAATTTCACGCTCATTGCCCCAATCAATGCCCAATCCACCCCAAGGTGAATCGGCGCGGGGTATGACTGGGTGACTGTGGTGATGTTCTCGAAATTCACATATTCCGGAGTGCTCGCGCTATGTTGGTCTATATCGCCAATATAGAGGTGGCGATTTAAATTTCCATTGGTACAACTTAGCTTGACGCTGATGACCTCTGGTCTGTCGGCCTTGCGCACATATCCTTTGCCTGCATGTACAAACGAGGCATATATATCGACGTTTCTTCCGACAAAACTGGGGACATGGCGTAACTGGTAATAGTCTCCCTCATCCTCGCCTGCGATATGTTGCAATACATTATTTACGTCATGGTAGTTGCGATATTTTCGACGATCGACCTCTCCTTGGATGCTGCCGCTCATCTCTTCGACGGTAAACACTTCATAGTGTTGCTTATCGTTTGCAGACGGTTTAATCAGATATTCTGTTTTGGCAGGATGTAGACGTAGAGGTTGCGCGTCTCGTTCAAATATATTGACGATAGGCGTACAAAACAGACGAAAACTATCTTTCACTGGATAGCAGTCTGGCTGCAGCTCTCTATCCAAATACAGCGTTATACAGAGTTTGTTCCCTAGAAGTTTTGCGCGCAGCGGATCGAATCCACGTATCTCAAAAAAACGAAACTTGTCCGGAAAACAGTGGTACTCCTGAAGCGTGCGGTAGAAGTTAGCAACATTGTCTGGTGAAGGTATGACACTTTCGTGGTCCTCAAAACCGATAGGATGCAGGTCTAAACCAGTAAGACTTTGGGGGAGTTCCTCACTCCCGCATTGTAAACCAATGCCATCCAGGTGAGACAACAGATTCATGTATAAGGAGTCGGTCTTTCTGCTGTCACCATGCAAAAACAGTCTTAGAGTGTCGAGCTGGATTTCGCTAAAGGGCTGGCCGCTGTCGGTCTTGAACGTGATCTCTATTTGGGACTTGCCCGAAAGACTACGCACCTCTACGGCATCGACAAGTATCGGATAGACATCGACGTCATAGCAGGTCCGAAAACGACACCGGATACCCTCGACCAGTTTGGAATCCACCTCGCTGCCCCGAGCAATCGTCTTTTTCCCGCGTATACTATTCGCGATGGGTGTGAACGCGAGTATAGACATGCCAGGTACCGGGCGCATGAAGTTTGGCCAAATGCTGGACAGAAGCCCTGAGGTAAACTCGGGCACCTCGTCATCGACTTTTTGTCGTAGCTTTGCCGTTAAAAAGGCAAAACCCTCAAGTAAACGTTCGACATCTGGGTCAGCACTATCTATCGCGAGAAACGGCGCTAGCTTAGGATAGTGAGCAGAAAACTTTTGCCCCATTTCTCTAAGATAGGTCAGCTCGTCCTGGTAATAGCGGTGAAACGTCATCTACCAGCCCCTCAATTCAATCTGTCCCGATGAGTGCATAGTGGTCTCAAAGTAGATCTTGCTTTTTTTGTCTCCAGCGAGAACGTCCGCCCGAATTTCAAATCGCAAATCAAGAAGATTCTCCGAATCACGAATATACTCGACAATGACATTGGTCAGGCGAGGTTCGTACTGGCCGATACAACGGTGAATCTCCCGACGCAACTCATGAACAGAATCGGGAAATCGCCGAGCAATGTCATTGAAATCCGGCAAGCCATAGTCTGGCAATGCAGGAACACTACCCTGCCGTGTATTGAGCATTTTATTCAAATGCTCATGCACAGACTCAACAGTGGCCCTCTCATCAAAGGCCATTGCATCCACGTGCCGTATACCCAATGCCAGCCGTTTGAAAAAACGTACTCCTGACATGCGTGAACAGTCCTGTTACTCTGTATCCAACTTACCCTTAAGCGACAAGGTAAACGACGCACCCATGTACTTAAAGTGAGGTACGACATCCAGATTTACCCGATACCAACCTGGATCACCCGCTACGTCAGAAACCGATATAGACGCCTTGCGCAGAGGACGACGACTGCGTACTGCTGCGGTGGGATTCTCCTGATCCGAAACATATTGTCTCAACCAGCCGTTGAGTTCACGTTCCAGATCGATCTTGTTCTTCCACGAACCGATCTGCTCACGCTGTAGCACTTTGATATAGTGCGCGAGACGAGTGATGATAAACATATAAGGCAGTTGTGTACCGAGTTTGTAATTGGTTTCTGCCGCCTTTCCTTCCGGTGTATCAGGAAAACGCTTGGATTTCTGGGCAGAGTTGGCAGAGAAAAACGCTGCATTGTCCGAACCCTTACGCATGGTAAGCGGAATAAATCCTTCCTCTGCTAATTCAAATTCACGGCGATCAGACACCAAAACTTCTGTAGGAATCTTGGTCTGTATCTCGCCCATGGCCTCAAAGTGATGTAGCGAGAGATCGTCTACCATGCCACCGCTCTGAGGACCGATGATATTCGGGCACCAGCGATACTTGGCAAAACTATCGGCCAGGCGTGTAGCGAAGGCATACGAGGTATTCGCCCACAAATAGTCTTCGTGCGAACCACTGACGTCTTCCTCGTAGTCAAAGCCCTTAACCGGATTTGTGGACTTGCCATAGGGCACACGCATGAGGAAACGTGGAAGAGTTAAACCGACATATCTGGCATCCTCTGTCTCACGAAAACCCTGCCATTTTGCGTAAACTGGGGACTCAAATATCGACTTGATGTCTTTCAGATCTGGTAATTCCTGCATATCGCTTATGCCAAAGAATTTTGGATCTACGCTACCGACAAACGGCGCATGAGACATTGCCGCCACGTTTGAAACATAGCGCAATAGTTTTACGTCGTTGGACGATGGTGAGAAGGCATAGTTGCCAACCATAGTGCCAACGGGTTCGCCACCGAATTGACCATAGCCAGCAGTATAGACGTGTTTATATAAGCCTGATTTGGTGATGTCGGGAAAATCTTCGAAGTCAGCCAACAAGTCATCCTTGGAAACGCTCAACACGTTTACCTTCACGTTCTCACGGAAGTCGGCGCGATCGACTACCATTTTCAGGCCGCGCCAAGCGGACTCGACAGCCTGAAACGAGTTATTGTGCATAACTTCATCTAGTTGTTTACTGATTTTTTCGTCCAGCAAAGAGATAAGATTATCTATAAGTTCCTTGTCGACCTTTTCTACCTTTCTATTTGCGTTAGCGATTTGGTCGACAAATATTTCAATGCCGCGACGAGCATGGGTATAAGCCTCTTCAGCCGGATTGATTCGAGTTTCCTGCATGATTTGTTCTAGCAAACCCAATTCTGCCTTCTGTTCTGTTTTTTCTGCTACAGTATCAGTCATTTTATTTTCCTCACATCTACACAGTCATTACGACTTCGTGATTTCATCTAATAGTTTTTGGCGAAGCTCATCGTCCAACATCATTTGTTCCAGCTTTCTTCTGAAGGCTGGTACGTTACCCAACGGGCCTTTTAGCGCCGTGAGCGCATTACGCAACTCGATGAGCTGATTGACTTCAGGTATCTGAGAGGCGACACTTTCCGGTTCAAAATCGCGCATGTTTTCTATCTTCAGCGCCACCGACATCTCTTCTCCCTCCTCGGCGCTCAGCTTGTTAGCTACGTTAAAACTCATCTCTATCCCATGACTTTTCAAAACGCTGTTGAAGTTGTCCTTATCTATCGAGATGGCCTTACGTTCTTCAAGAGGCGTTTCATCTTTCTTACCCGAGTAATCGCCCAGCATAAGCATTTTAAATGGCAACTCAACTTCGGCCTGAGCGTCACCTGTCGCGGCCTTATAGGTAATATTGACGCGTTCTTTCGGTGCTACTGATACATCATTTGACATGCTACTTTCTCCTAATTATTTTCGAATTCCAGATCATTCTTATATGCGCTAAGCAGGCTAACACCTACCATAGATTGATTAATTCCACTGAGTTCCGCACGATGTACATCGCTGCTATTTCGTGCGTAAAGCTTATGATTAATTTTATACTTCAATTCATATACCTCCTTCGCCATGGACGAATTCCATTCCCGCAGGCGATATCGCTCAACTAACTTCTCTAATTCCTGAATACAATTCATCGCCAAAAGATAGCGTCCCTGCCGATATAGCAGCTTCGCTGCTATATTCCACAAACGGTATTTGTCCTCAGCATCCACGCGTCTCGCCATTTGCTGATCAACAATCTCTATAACCTTTTCGATGCGCCCATCCTGTTGTAAGAGGCTTAAAGCTGAATTCAAACGTCTCCAGCGACTATCACTGTCCTTTACAGAAACCTCTATGCCGGACCGCAACTCATTAGCTTGAGATATTGAGCCTAGCCACTCCCGAGTTTTGGTATCTGCAAATGGTGTTAAATCGGAGAATTGAAGATCCTCGATACCAGGAAGACGCTTGAGGAAGGCGCTACTCGTTTGTGCTACCTCTTGTGCGATAGCGGTAAACTTATCTCCGAGTTGGCCGCACATTTCATATACGAGACGATTCAGATCCAACCAGAAGGGATTGGCCATTAACATGACTTCCAGTCTCACCAGATTTTTTGGGTCCGGAGAAAGTTTTCTTACCTCTTGTGCCTGTACCACATTGACGGGTTGGACCGTTGTTCTACTATTTGTGTGTTGCGGCAGACTCTCAATACCATCCCAAACCGCCGATCTTAGGCGTTTTGCAGCCTCAGCAGATAAGCCTGCTTGCTTGTGTTGATATTTAACGATGTTGAGATTCCATTCCCTTATTTGAGCAAGCGCTTTGCTCAGGTCTGACGCCGTCTCAATGTCCTTCTTGACTTGAATCTCTTTGGCCTCAGATATCTTGGCGCCGGAACTCGCAGGGCGGCTAAGAATTCTCGCCAGATAGTCCCGAATATAGCGCTTGATTCCAGCATGAGTTTGATAGTTATTCCCGTAAACCTCCGCCATGGTGTTGGCGTATAGTTCAAATCCAGCTGTAATCTCATCCATCTGCTTTTGGCTTATGGATTTGAGGTCCGTCAATGCGGGCAGATTTCCCAATCTTTCTTCTATCCACTGTACACTCGCCTCTCGCGCACGACTGCGTTTAGGAAAACAGGTTTGGCCAAAAGACTTATGAAAGTTCGAAAGAAGAACTAAACCAGTAGAAAGTCCTGAGAGCTTTAGCTCGCTAACCATGGCCAGGACGAGATAGTTGACAAGATTTACGTCTTTGGACCTTTCTTCCAGTAAATCCTTAGAAACTTTATGTATGGTTCGCCAATCAGGGGATTCGTCTCCCATGCCGATGATTTTGTCTATTTCAGTTTGAACTATCGTGTATTGTTCGTCGTCACGTACATCCTGACCAGCAGGATCGTCACCGGGAAACGGCTCAAGTAGACGCGCAATATTTTCGTCAGTTAGATACATACATCGTATCCTTTTGTTGAGCCACTATGATTTCTGGTACTGATACGCTCGACATCGAGAACAGGTTTTCGATATTACGATTCTTTTCGAATCGATAGCGCACATCAATTTGATCAATATGCTGGGCGGTTAGATAATGCTCATACTCTTTGAAATCATTTCGTTTAAAGGACTTTCTTCCTCCCCGAAAGTCCTGAAGAAAACGTATCATCCCCCATTGACCGGGATAGCGCTTTTCCAGGATCATGCTCCCGATGAAAACTCTCAGTGTCACATCAGCACACTCACTGGCAGACCAGCGAAGTCTTTTACTTACCGGAAAATTTTCATTCTTAATCGATTGGCTGCCTTTGTTACACGCCAGGTCCAGAGACGTTAAGAAAGGGAGTTCCCCAGCCTCTGGATTTACACTGGTAGGCAGTGTTGAAATGTATACATCAACCTCACCTTCCAATATGCTGTCGTCCAACTTTCCACGATTCAACAAGCCGATAAATTCTTTACTCAAACCTAGTGCTTTACCGCGCACAATCCGTTCGACATACTTTTTCTGGCGTGTGATCTCTAGAAAGGGAGCCAGAGTGTTGTTAGTGAACTCCCAGATCAGACCGTTCTTTCCACGCGCCACCCGATTCTTTTCCCATCCGCCGACATTTCCCAACTCAAGAAGAACATTGCTCACCCATAAGGACTGAATATACTTTTGCGTATTTCCTATGAGGAAAGCGACTACATAATCGGATTCACTTGCAAGCAAGTCGTCTAGAACCGGTTCGCCGGAGACATGGGTATACAAGGCATGATTGATTTTCGACTCTATCCAATCAAGTCGGTTTAGTAAGGCTTTTGGTTGTTTGATACTGCTTTTGTTCTCACTTTCAAGATAGCTCTCGGATAGCAGATTATAGGCGACACGCTCCTCTTCTTGAGTCAATGCTGCAAGTTCCTTGAGGATATCTTCCCTTTCCTTTAGCAAAGGATATAGATCTTTGTCTTTCTCATAGTCGCTGGACTTAGAAAACTGGTTGTCTCTAAACAATCCCGTCACACTAGAGACCGCTACCGTCCCCTTGTCCGCAATTCCCCCAACCAAACCTTTCGCCTGGAGTTGATCGCGATATTGCGGCTCTAACAAGCGAGCATAGCGTTTAACGGTGTCCATCCACAGTCCTTGCTCGTTAAACAGATCCCGGTGGGGTTCAAGTACAAGAAGATGGGTATTAGCCGTTTGTACGAATCGATTTAGGGCCGATGTTTGAGTGGAAACAACTCGGATGTAGTCAGAGGCTCTGGCTTTTTCCACATTTTCCAGGTAGCGAGGGAATGACCTTAGAGCCGAATGCCACGCCTGTTGGTACTCTCTCAGGTAGTATGCACGTACAGCCTCTACCTGCGTGTCAATATCCTTCAATGAAGATATGCCATTAAACATATTGACTATCGATGCATAGGCTTCATCTGTGAACGCGCCACTGACAAGTGTCGCCTGCTCATGTTTCCCAAGTTCCAGATAATTACCAATATCGATATTATTTGTCTGAAATCGCGCTCTAGCCCAATCCACAAACCAGGACTTGTCACTGTTTTCATTTCTCAACATGAGTGCAATTCGTTCACTAGTCATCTGAAGGTCTGCGGCCAAAGTCTCTTTACCTTCCGCCCACTCTACATAGCGCCGGCTATTCTTTTCCAGTTGACTCGTTATCCCATCCGGGACAAGTACAAACTCATGGGCTACTAATCGGGAATACATTGTTGTCGAATGTGTGGTATTGACGGTGCTGCCACTGAGCACATCTCTCAAGAACAGTAGTGTTTCAAACAACTCCCCTATCTGGCTGTTATCGCTTTCCCTGGATAATTTCATTGCCACCATATCGAGAAACGGACTGATTACCGCTTTGCGATACATCTGAACGAAGCGTTGTTTTGCAGCGGAAACAAGATGTGCACCGACGCCAAAGATATCCAAACCGTTTTCGAGTCCAAGCCTTTCTACCGGGGCTGCAATTCCGTCAAGTATCGCTAAATCCTCAACAATATTTCCTTGCAATTCCCCAAGAGAATTGAAATCTTGCGCGAGTGACTCGAGGCTCGCTTTTTGTTCAACAAAGACACTGGTCATAAATACTAATGACAATAGCCCGACAAGTACACCCACCACTATTCCATTACGCGTACTACGACTTATCCCCGGACCTAACGCAAAGCCCGCATCCCTACTCAGAACGCGGTGGATGTTTCGGTTTACACGCTTCCCAAGCCTGTTTTCCGTTTCTGTAGATCGAACAAATACACCGCGTATAGATATCTCGTGACTTTGTAATTTTGAATTCCAGCGTGATTGCGTGTAGGTGATACGTGTTTGAAACTTTCTCCATAGCGCCAAAACCGGGATAGCCTTGCTACCAAAATTCTTTATTGAATTGATTTTTAGACTTTCAACGCGTTTGCTCATACGCGTGAAAGCGTTCTCGACAGACCCAAGGTCTGTTCCTGACAACGTACCAAATGGCAATTTGTTGAGTATAGACCCGGCTTCGTCGTCTAATTCCATGATGCTGGGTAGGGCGCCGTCGTCATCAATAAGCAAATATAGCGGAAGCTTTCTGCCAGTTTCTCTTTCAGATAGTGTAAGCAGATCGACAAGAGCAGATGCATTTACATCAAGCAGTCTCGTTGCCGTATCGTCTTCTCTATCATCATAGACTATCCCACCTACCCTGCCTGTTCCGACCTTGCCTATCAGATTTTGTAAGTGACTATAGTTCTTCGAGTCCTTAGTCCATTCCATTGAAGGAATTTCAATGAAATAGATGCCTTCACCAAGCCAAATATTAGTAAACTCAGGACAATACCTTTCACCCATAACCGGTAGACCTAGCAACTGTCTTTTATCAGCGAAGTCATTTTGTTGTCGTGAGACATAAATATAATACGGAAACAGCTTGAGGGGTTGACCAATCTGGGATAGTCCCGACTTTTTGAGCACCCTAAGACTTTCTGATTCGTAGCTCTTTGCCTTGCTACTGTCTATGTTATGCCTACGACGATAAATGGCCAGAAAGCGTATCGTTAAGTATGTGGTGACAAGTAACAATATGGACAAAAACCCATAGAGTCCATATGAAAGCAATGTCGAAATTTGATCTAAATTGTTTTGAGAATAATAGAGTGCAAGCCCAGCTATAAAAATTAGCAGGATTAGGAGACCTATCCACTTTATTATTCTTTTAAACATGGTCTTTAACTAGTTACAAACCCAAATATGCCTGTTCCTGCAATATATAACGAAATAACAGGTAAGCGGCGATATTGCAGAACAATGCTATCGTCACTACCGCAAATAAAATGCGACTCGCGTTTTTTCCAGGAGTAGAGGATACGAGTTGATTTAGTTCCTTACCTATTGAAGCCACCGTGTCTTCAACAGACCCGTCTGCCTTTTGCAGCTTGCTGAAATAAGTACTCTTGAGGCCCATGAGAATACCTTGGTCTTCCTTTTCGCTATACTTACCTCTATATCCAAACTCCAGACAGGTATAGAAAACACGTAAAACATCGATTGCCGAATCCGGTAACGCCTCTAAACGTAAAAAAAACTGTTCCCCCGCTTGGGTCGTATCATAGAAACGCTTCTGCAATAGCTGAGAGGACCAACTTATTGGGTTTTCCTGATACACACGCGATACCGCTTCATCGATCCAGGCAGTGACTGCAAAACGGGCACTATCAAAATTCCTGGGGTCAACGCCGTCTCCCACCGCGTTCTTCATGGCGTCATTCAATTGGGATTCCAAGTTCTCCCGTAGCGATGAGGGTTCTACACCATTAGAATTTCCAACATCCTCTAATTCTTTCACGTAGCTGAACACCGTGGAAAAATAGTTCAACATCTACTTCAACCCCACGACGAAAAATCGGATATCTGACGGAACGCTGTCTATATAGACTGAGATATTCTCTTCTTCACGCGCTTGTTTCCATAACTCACCCATAGTATCCAATTCAAAATATACTGAACCCGATTTGATCGGAATACGTGAGTTTCCGCTTACATCTAATCTCTTTAACTCAATACCGGGTAAGGAACGTGAAACCAGGCGCGGCAATCCTTGACGCGAACCGATTTTTATATTTTCGCCAATAACCTCTTCGACATAGTCCTTCGGCAAGGTCGTTCGAATTTCTAAATAGAAATGCTGGCATCTATCGAATTCATTGTGTTTGAAACCGGCGTTAAAGTAACTACCGTCGAATTCCATCTCCACTTCCAGGTCAACCCCTCCCGTGAGTTCGTCCATACAAACCTTCCAGTAGGATATAAGCCTACGCATGAGTTCTTCAGGATGATAATGTTGGTAGCGCAGCTCTTTTTCGCGAGAAATAAGCTTTCCTGGATTGTCATTCTTCCGATAAATACTTAGGGAAAACAACATATCGGTTACAAGACTGTAGAAGGCATAGGGAGAAATTCTTCCAGTTTCCCTGGCCGCGTCTAACTTTGCCAACGCGCTGGCCAGAATCGTAGAAATCGAATTCTGCTTTATTGCTTCTAGAATGCCTTTCGCTTCCACTAACTCTGTCAAATCCTTCTCTTCAATGCGCTGAACGACTTCTGTCAGAAAGTTGTCGAAGTGCTTTTTCAGAGGGGTGTGGTCCAAAAGATTTATACACGGCGGTACAAATTGAGTATCAAACACCATGCGCGCACCAACACGGCGCATTCTAGCAACAGGTATCAGATCGAATTCGCTGGCCAACGCAATCTCTTCACTAAAAAATATTTGCAGGTTATAGGTTAGAAACCGCAACTCTTCTCGGCTATTTTCGCGATAGATATCGTATACAGCGGCGATATTGTTTTTGTAGACAAATCTTGGCTTTTCCAGACGAGATAGCTCCAGATTCTTTTCGGTCTGAAGGCTGTTTCGATAGTCGTCTTTTATCTTGCGCATCCCAACATATATCGTGGTCTTATCACCGAGCTCACGTATATCCTCCTCGATGCTGCGACTTTCGACAATCGCGTTTTGGCCGATGTCCAGAATTTCGCCATCATGGGTTCGCCAACGTAGCTGGTTAAATAAAACAATATTGTTTGCTAACGCATTTTCGTTGAGAGACACTTGTTCAACACCATAGTGGTAGGGATCCACAAAAGCCGTCAACGAAGTAATTCTAGCCTTGTACAAATTGTCCTGGTATTGAAAATGCTGGGGTCTCAGAAAGACTCCTTCATACCATTCCAGCTCTCTTATCATATCTTTTTTCACTCGATGGCCCTTCTTCCGAGTTGAATATGAACAACGGTATCCGCTCTTTCCGGATTTTTCGGTTTCCAGAAAAACGAGTGCTTTTTTCGTGTTTTTAACGTAAATACTTTTACTTTTCTCTGCATCTCACTTATAAAGTATCCAGCAACCGCCGCCACATATTTAGCCGATTTGTGCCTATCCCAATAGAAGCTACGATTGACTCCAGGCGGTATAATCTCTTTTCTAACCATCAACACGTCATCGTTAAAGCTCTCCCCCTTCAAAAGAATTTCCATCCCATTCATCTCATTCGTCAATCTTTTTAGGCTATCCAAGGTCTTGAACTGATAGAGCACTAGCACCGTTGTATGAGACAAATTGTCAAACAAATTTGCATCTTTGCTACTATTCAGTTCAATGCGTATTCCGTCTTCGACAACGCTATCTACCATTGCAAATACATTGATCGAGAACAACATAGAAACTATTAACGCAAAATTCCGAGTCATATTCCCATCGATTGTTTCATCTTGTACATAATCCAGAAATCTCGAACAAATGTCCCAGATGATTTGTATTTCTCAATAGCTTCATATTTCTCAAGAATCGCTATAAACAGGTCGTTTTTTTCCAGCCATTTTCGATCTTCTTCACTTGATGACAATCTGCGTAATATTCCATTAGGTTCAAACGCATCTAGAACTGTAGATATCAGTTCCTCCAATGCCAATTCAGTATTTCTTTTTCTTTGCGTTTGTTCAGACTCTAGCATTGCGATATATTCGCTCATACTCCTCTTAGAGTTTGATCGACACAATTTCGCAATGGCTGCACGCATTAGTTCTAGCTCTGATTTCAACACAGGTATCCAGTCATTAGGATTTTCGGGAATTAAGTATCCACTTCGATTTCCCAGTATGCTAAGACACATCAATAGACTGTCGTGATCTAACGCAGTGGCATTGTCGTCATTATCCAGGCGCGATATCACGATTCTGAGATACTCCCCGACTTCAATTGCACTTTGGGTATTTCTTAGCTTATAGCGTAGAAAAACATCAAAGACACGCCTTCTATCGTTTGGGGAGAAAATCGATAATTTACCAGCAATGCGCCGGAGCTGGTGAATAGTCTCCAACATGTCCCTATCTCTATTTTATTATTAGCGTCTCTTCCACGATTGAAAGTTGTGGTTTTTCCACACTCTTGTTCTTTTTCAGTGGTTTCCCAGCAATCACGACCGTGTCATCCAGTTGCGGTATCAACTCGTATTCTTTTTCCAAGCCGGGAATATTTTCCTTTTCTCTACCTGAGCTATCTTTAACCCCTATTGCCGATTCCAACCACTCACGATCCTCTACAAATTCTGACAACAAAGAAATGAGTTCCTGATTGGTCATACCCTTGCCTTTTATTAGTTCCATATTTTTATCCTTAGATTGGTGTATTCTTTCGGCTCGAATGTCGTCCTCTGGTTGCAAAGACAAATCTTTCAGCTCTCCCGCAAAAGTCCTCAGCGCGTCCGATATCCCTCGTTTTCCGTTGAAATATGACCAATCTTCCATCGTTATCGCCAGACGCATCACCAGGCACATTGCATATAGCTTTGAACTCGTTGGCTCAAACATTTGACTGCGCAGTGTCTCTTGATGAACGATATTTTTCAAACCTTCACCAGAGATGGCACTTAAATCGTACTGAGTCGGAATCTGATGCAACATTGCTTTAAACTTTCGCGCGGTCTCTGACATATCACACTGACGAGTAAACAAACCCGTTGTCATCAAAACAGCAATATTATGGAATAGGTCAACGAGGTCCTTGTCGGTATACATATCCTGTCTGTTGACGAATGGCGTAATGCGAATATTATCGACAGTTTGTCTTTCCCCATTTCGCCGTGAAAAGTAATTTGATATTTCTATCCCTGAAGGTTCTATCTTGACATGGTCTAGCAATGTCGCAGTAAATACCGCCAGACGTTGGACAAGCGAAACTCTTTCAGAGAAAGTTAGATTAGGGAGTATTTGGGAAAACTCATCGAATCGATTGTTTGGGTTTTCGACGAATTGCAGCGTGGTAATTTCACTAGCGCTTTGTACCAGATGAAGGCTTGGGTATTTCTTTAGTTCTTTTGTGCTAACCGACGCATTTATTTGTCGCAGGAAAAGGTCTTGTCGATCAAACAAACCAATATATTGAGCTTCGTTTGAGGAAAGAATGCGCAACAAGGCTTTCTGCTCAAAAAATCCGTCCTGTGATCTGATCACGCCTGGATAACTTTCAGGCGAAAATGATTTGTCAGTAGATTGATTTGACGACGCCAGCTGACGATTGTCGTCAGAGAATTCGAACTCCAGCCCTGGTGTCGAGTTGATCCGCTCGACGACTAATATTTTATTGTCAACGTTATACATTCATTATTTTTCTTTATTTATAACGGGTTAAACGCTTATCCGTACCAACAAGCGCTTGCGAGAGCCCCGCCCTGGCCCCAGATAAACTGAGAAGCTCGCAAAAGATGTTTACTATCGGATAATTATGTCGCATACGTCAAGTAAAAACTAACAAGATTAAACTTGATCTACAGCAACCTGTGAAATGGACTTAGTCCTTGCGCAATTGTTTCAGATAGGTTCTCGCTGCTTGAATAACACTCGCGTCCAATCCTATGCGTTCGGCAATCGTTAAACCCATGGACTGCCCAGATTTACCCATGATGAGTTGAAAGGTCGGGGAAAGATGCTGCATATCGAAAGACATGCTGGCGTTGCTTATCGCCTGTTGTGTATTTGCGTAGGACTTCAAAGGCGTAAGATGTGTGTTGACAATGCCCTGTACTTTGCATCTAAGTAAATAGTCGAGTAATCCCATAGCGAGCGCTGCGCCCTCGTCGGGATCGGTTCCTGTACCTAGCTCATCAAGTAACAACAAACTGTTTTCATTAGCGTGTTTTAGTATATGAATCATGGCTTCAACATGACCGGCGAATGTTGACAATTCATGATAGAGGCTTTGCCTGTCTCCCATATCGACCATCACCGATTGATACCAGCCTATTGTGCACTGCCCTTCGGCGGGAATGTGCAATCCACTTAATGACATGGTTGTCAACAAGCCTGCAGTTTTTAACGCAACGGTTTTGCCGCCTGTATTCGGGCCGGTAACGAGCAATAAACGTTTTTCGTCTGTCAATTTCAGACTCAACGCAACTGGCTTGTCGACTTGTCCTTGCAGATAACGCGTCCACAGTAACGGATGATAGGCACTATCCAAAACCAAACCGGGCTTTTCACTCAGTTGCGGAGCAATTGCATTCCAGGCCAGACTTAATTTCCCTCCCGCAATGGCCAGGTCTGCCCAGGTAATGGCATCGATCAACTGATTTAGCACATTGATTTGTTGGCGCACTTCGTTTGTCAGTTCACGCAATAGACGTTGGTGTTCGATTGCGATTTTTCCGGCGATTTTTTCTAACTGATTATTGAGTGCAATGGCTGCAACTGGCTCAACTAACTGCAAGGAAGCAAGACCCGACGAACCGCGTCTGACGCCTTTGATTTTATCAACGCAGGCTGGCTTCACGGCAAGGTTTGCGCGCTCACCTTGCCAGTGGATGACGTTACCAGAATCAAAACATGCTTTTCGATCCAGGGAGTTTATTTGCTGTTGCAACACCTCATCCACCGACTGTCGCATTTTCTGATATTCCATATCCAGTTCTCGCAATGTGGATGAGGCATCAATACGTATTCCGCGCGTTCCATCAAGGATGTCGTCAATTCGCTTGAGCAAGGATTCGGGAATCTTCTGAGAGTTGTAGGTTTCGGTGAGAATTGATGAATTTATGCGCGCGTATTCCAATAACTTTGTCGCGAAGACGATTGTGTCTCTGATATGAATAAATGCCGAAACCTTTAAGACGCTACCACTGGCGTCTGCCTGCCGCAGTGCAGGTCGAATATTGTGTAGCTCGGGAAAATCTACTTCTTTGTCTTGCTCGATGAGTCTACGCGCTACGCTAATGGCATTTTGCATGGCCTGTGCTACTGCAAGTGACGGGGCGGGTTCGAGTGCATGTGCAGCTTCTTTTCCGTAGACGCTGCAAGCATAGGTAGCGAGTAATTTTTGGACTTGAGGAAAATCGAGTAGTTTCAGTTCATATGTCATCTTTGGTTCACGCGTTAAGAGGGCTGACACCTTTTCCACTTCGCCAGAAACGCCAGCGACTGGATCGGTCTGCTGCTATCCGTATGCCATTGGGCAAGTCGCACACGACTTCCTTTATGCGACCCTGCATCAACAAATCATTTATCGGTGTGATCCATTCACTGTCGACAAAGCGCGCCATGACCGTTCCGATGTCTGGCCCAGGCACGCAGAGTATGCGTGTTTGTTTGTCTGCATAACTTTCTGGCGAGTCAAAAAATTCTTCGCCACTACACACTGGAACGTCCAACCATCGCGCAACGCCTCGGACAAACAAGTTATCGCTAACAATCAAGTCCCATGGCGAATCTGGAACGAAACTTGGCAACACGCCACTTCCCCACAGCCATAAACTATTATAGTCGGCGCTAGCGTTTTGGTGAGATTTCGCTACGCTACTATGCAACCACATTTGCATTTCGTTATTCCAGTTTATCCATAGTCTGGCGTCATCACCCTCGAATAGTGAAACGACAATTTTTTTCGTTATGGCCTCAATAAACGGAGAGGTCCGTAGGCAATAGTGTGTATTGCTGCGTATATGCCAGTTGGATCTGGCGATATGAATAAACTGTAGGCCATTATCTTTGAAAAATTCATTCAACCCGCTAATCAATATTTTCTCCTGATCGCCAGCAATCGAGTTATCGCTGCCGTCATTTATCACCAGATGGGCACGATCTGGAACGAGATTGATGGGGCGCGCCTTTATAAACCACGCCCCATCACTGCGCTCGGTCAAGGCAAGATTCTCGAACGCCGCAACCGGTACATCTTGCGTCTCAATATCTATACCTAGCAGTTGAAACAGCAATTTCCCTAATTCTAATGGCGGAACCTGTAGACTATCGCCGCGCTTATACCAGTTGTCCAGAACCGGCGTATCGCGGGAATCGTCGGTGGTAATATAGAGTCCGTGCGGCAACAATAAATGCAATGTGCTGTTTTTCATCCGCGCATTCTACTCAATACCCAAACCAGTTTCCTCCTTATCGTGTTGATTACTGGATATGTCGTGCAGGTTGACCGCCCAGGAGTGCTGGGTTAACGTACGCGTTTTTTCCGGGCCGGGGATATGGCAAAAAAGACCAAACCGATTAATTTTGAGCAGGCGCTTTCCGAACTGGAAAGCATCGTCAAGCAGATGGAAAAAGGCGATATGCCGCTCGAAGACTCTCTGGCGGCCTTCGAGAAAGGCGTGGAACTAACACGCATTTGCCAGTCTGCTCTGAAAGAGGCTGAACAGCGCATCAACATACTCACTCAACAGCCGGAAGGCGAAACCCTTACCCCGTTTGATGCCGGGAAAGACGCTTGAATACCACTATGAATAGCACAGATTTATCTAAGAAATTCAATCTCCTGGCCGATCGAACAGAGAGTGCTTTGGAGCGCTGGTTGCCATCGACTGATACCGCCCCTCAGCGTCTGCATGAGGCCATGCGCTATGCCAGTCTCGGCGGCGGTAAACGCGTTCGCCCCTTTCTGGTTTATGCCACCGGTGAGGCACTCGGCACATCGCTGGATCAACTCGATGGTGCAGCAGTGGCAATCGAATGTATACATGCCTACTCCCTGGTTCACGACGACCTTCCAGCTATGGACGACGATGATTTACGCCGCGGACGACCCACTTGCCATATCGCCTACGATGAAGCAACCGCCATTCTTGTGGGCGATGCTCTACAAACACTGGCATTCCAGGTCCTGGCAGAAGACCCTAAACTTATCGCCGATCACGCCTTTCGCATGCGGATGATAAAGGCGTTAGCGCAGGCCAGTGGTTCACACGGCATGGTTGGTGGTCAGGCGATCGACCTGCAGTCCGTGGGTAAAACGCTGCAATTACATGAACTGGAAGACATGCATAGTCGCAAGACTGGTGCGCTCATACGTTGCGCAGTGGAACTGGGTTGCCTTGGTTCGGGTGTCGACAGGGAGGATCTCACCCAGGCTCTGGGAACCTATGCCCGGGCAATTGGACTCGCCTTCCAGGTCAGAGACGATATCCTGGACGTAGAGGGAGACACTGCCGTCATTGGCAAAACCCAGGGTTCTGATATCGACAGAAACAAACCAACTTATCCCGCGTTGCTCGGCATGGATCGCGCAAAGCAAATTGCATTGGAATTACACCAGCAGGCCATCGATAGTCTTGTTCTTTTTGACAGCCGCGCCGATACCCTGAGAGAGTTGTCCGCATTTATTGTGGAACGTCATAAATAATCGCTTTAGAACCTGTTTTATAAAGAGTTTTAATTAATTGATATGTGGATGGATTCACTTAATAAATACTTGCATATGCTTAGCAATGGCCTCATCATTAGCGCAACTTCCAGTCGACTTTCGGAACCACGTAACTAATGTTTGATAAGAATCGTTTTCCATTACTTGGCGCGGTCGATACGCCAGAACAACTTCGCCATTTGAAAGTCGAGGAACTGAGTACACTTGCCAGTGAATTGCGTGAATTCCTGATCGAATCTGTTGGACGCACCGGTGGCCATCTTTCTGCAGGTTTGGGCACGATTGAGCTCACTATTGCACTACATTACATCTATGACACGCCAAACGATCGCCTCGTATGGGATGTCGGTCACCAGAGCTACCCACATAAAATCCTCACTGGTCGCCGCGATCAAATGGACTCCTTGCGACAAAAAGATGGCCTTGCCGGATTTCCCAAGCGCGGTGAAAGCGAATACGACACCTTTGGTGTAGGACACTCCAGTACTTCCATTAGTGCGGCACTCGGAATGGCACTCGCCTCACGTCAGACCAATAGTGAGCGACGCGTGGTTGCCGTTATAGGTGATGGCGCGATGACTGCTGGTATGGCGTTTGAAGCCCTTAATCATGCTGGCGACCTGGATGCCAATCTGTTGGTAATTCTGAATGATAATGATATGTCCATCTCACCTAATGTCGGTGGACTTTCTAATTATCTGGCCAAGATACTCTCAGGCAAACTCTACTCACAGGTTCGTGAGGGCAGTAAAAAAGTCCTGAAGAGTATGCCGACGGTGTCAGAACTGGCGCGCCGTGCCGAAGAACATGTAAAAGGTATGGTGGTACCGGGAACGCTATTTGAGGAGCTGGGATTTAATTATGTCGGCCCGATTGATGGCCACGACATCGAAACCCTGACCACGACCTTGCGCAATATGCGTGGTCTGGAAGGCCCGCAGTTCCTTCACGTTATCACCACTAAAGGCAAGGGCTACGCACCTGCAGAAGACAATCCATGTAAATACCATGGTGTCACCGCCTTTGACCCAAACACGGGAAAATCCGAAAAAACCGCATCAAAGCCATCGACGCCCACATACACAGAAGTGTTTGGCCAATGGCTATGCGACATGGCCAGCGCCGACGAGCGTCTGGTTGGTATCACACCGGCCATGCGTGAAGGCTCAGGCATGGTGGAGTTTTCAGAACGTTTCAAAGACCGTTATTTCGACGTTGGTATCGCTGAGCAACACGCGGTAACACTTGCCGCAGGTCTCGCCTGTGAAAAGCTCAAGCCGGTTGTTGCGATCTACTCGACTTTCTTGCAGCGCGCCTATGACCAGTTGGTACACGATGTGGCACTACAAGATCTGCCCGTACTATTTGCCATAGATCGCGCCGGTCTCGTTGGACCTGATGGCCCTACACATGCGGGCTCATTCGATATCAGTTTCATGCGTTGCATACCGAATATGTTGATTATGGCGCCGTCGGATGAGAACGAATGCCGTCAGATGTTGTATACGGGTTTTCAGCATAACGGTCCCGCTGCCGTCAGATACCCTCGCGGAAAAGGTCCATGCGTTGAAGTTCAGTCGCGTATGGAAGTCATTCCCCATGGCGTAGCGGAAACCCGACGTCAGGGCAAAGGTGTCGCTATTCTCGCGTTTGGTAGTGTATTGACCGCATGCCTGGAAGCCGCGGAGCAATTGGATGCGACTGTCCTAAATATGCGATTTATCAAACCGCTGGATGAAAAAGCTATCATCGACTTGCTCGATACACACGAATTATTGGTAACTGTGGAAGAAAACGCTGTCATGGGTGGTGCGGGAAGCGCGGTTAACGAATTATTGGTTTCCTTACCTAAACACCCTCGCATATTAAATATCGGCATCCCAGATTACTTTATCGATCACGGGACGCGCGAGGAACTACTGGAAACTGCCGGATTGACCGCTGCGACCATAGTTTCGCGCATCCATGATGAAATTGATGTGCATCTGCCACAAATACTACCCGCCAAGGCAATTTCCAAGTAAAATACTCGACAAATGCCAGCACGTTATACCCTTAGAATATTTACCGACTTTTCCGCTGCCCATTTTCTTCGGAATTACGAAGGCAAATGTGCACGGCTGCATGGTCATAACTGGAAGATCGAAGTCGAAGTCATTACTACTAAACTCGATGAGGTAGGTATGGGACTGGATTTTCAGATCATGAAGGGTGAAACGAAAACTTTGCTGGAAGAACTCGACCATTACAATCTGAATGACATGCCCCCGTTTGACAAAATAAATCCGACGGCTGAAAACCTGGCCGCTTATATTTATCAGCGTCTGTCTGAGCGGATCAATGATGGCCGAGTCACACTATCTGCCATTACCGTTTGGGAAACCGACCGGGCCTGTGTCCGTTATACAGAGGAATAAACATGAATGACTCCAGCACCATCGCCGATGTGCAAAACAGTTCGGATACGCGTCGCATTCCTATCGACAAGGTCGGCATCAAAGACATCCGTCATCCGGTTCGAGTCAAAGACCGCTCTGGCGGCGAGCAGCACACCATTGCGTTATTCAATATGTATGTGAATTTGCCTCATAACTTTAAAGGCACTCACATGTCACGCTTCGTGGAGATACTCAATCAGCATGAACGGGAAATTTCCGTCGACTCTTTTGGAGACATGCTTGCGGAAATGACCGAAAAACTGGAAGCGGAATCTGGGCACATCGAAATGAGTTTTCCTTATTTCGTCAATAAAGAGGCCCCAATCTCCAAGGTTTCTGCATTAATGGATTATGAGGTGACCTTTATCGGAGAAATCACCGGTGACAAGTCAGATCTGATCATTAAAGTAATCGTACCGGTCACCAGCTTGTGTCCATGCTCGAAGAAAATTTCTGATTACGGTGCACACAACCAGCGCTCCCATGTCACTATCACCGTGCGCACTGAAGGGTTCGTATGGATAGAAGAATTAATCGATCTGGTGGAAAAAGAAGCTTCTTGTGAACTCTATGGATTGCTCAAGCGTCCCGACGAAAAATATGTCACCGAACGCGCCTATGATAATCCTAAGTTTGTTGAAGATATGGTCAGAGACATTGCCTCACGCCTGAACGCTGACAAACGGATAGTGGCATACACGGTGGAAAGCGAAAATTTTGAGTCTATCCACAATCATTCCGCCTACGCACTTATTGAAAAAGTAAAACAGCCGAATTGATCTTAAGGGCGCACTATCGTCCCTGATCGACGAATTGAGCCACTCTTCACGGCATCTTTAAATTCGCTAGGTGTGATAACCGCACCGGGTTGGTTTAACGCGCGCTGTCCCGATTCGTCATGATAAATCTGTTGTTCCGCCTTGCGGTTCAATATCACGATACTGATACGCCGATTAATCGGATCCAGTGGATTTTCCTTATTGAATAAAACCTTGTTGGCCAAACCCACTACTCTACTAATCCGCTCAGCCGGATATCCGCCATTGAGTAATTCCCGTCTTGCTGCGTTCGCCCGGTCCGCCGACAATTCCCAGTTGCTATAGCCGTCCTCGCGAAAATATTTTCGCCCATCGGTATGGCCAGACATGCTTATTTTATTGGGAACCTGCACCAGAACCTTGGCAAACTCCCGCAAAATTGTCTTTGCATACGACTTGAGTTGCGCGCTAGCCAGATCGAACATGGGACGGTTATCCTTATCTACAATTTGTATACGCAGACCGTCTTCCGTCACATCTAACAACAACTGATCTTTAAATGGAATCAAAGCATCGGTGGTATCGATCACATACTCGATATCTTCCTTGAGTGACTTTAATTGACGCATTTCCATTGCTTCGTATTCTTCACTGTAGAGATCCGACTCTATGCTCTCTCGCGCCATGTCTCCCTCACCTTTGGACACGTCAACATTAGAGCCTAGTTCAATAACACTGGTACTGTGGCCACCGCTGGCGGTCACCATGCTCGGGTTTTGAAAATAGCGTGCAATCCCTTCTAATAAAGCCTTATTGGAAGCGTTAAGAAGCCACAGCAGAAGGAAGAACGCCATCATGGCAGTTACGAAGTCGGCATAGGCCACTTTCCACGAACCGCCATGGTGTCCTCCATGACCCACCTTTTTGACCTTTTTGACGATTATCGGTTGGCCGTTTTCTGCCATAGCTAGCGCACCTAAGACTTACGCTTGACGTAGTCTTCAAGTTCAAGAAAACCGGGACGTTCGGCGTTGAAGATAACTTTGCGCCCGAATTCGATCGCTATCTGTGGACTGTATCCATTGAGCGAAGCAAGTAACGCAACCTTTATTACCTCGATGCACTTACTCTGTTCCGCTGAACGAAAGCCCAACGCTGCGGCCAAAGGACCGGCGAAACCATAGGCCAACAATATCCCTACGAATGTACCAACCAGGGCCGCGCCAACCTTTGCACCGATTACCTCAGGGCCTTCCGTGATCGATGCCATGGTGATAACAACACCCATTACCGCAGCAACGATACCAAACCCCGGCAAACCGTCAGCAAGCGTCTGTACAGACGCTGACGGTTGATGTCCTTCCGCGTGATGGGTCTCCAATTCCATGTCCATCAGGTTTTCCATCTCGAAAGCATTGGCCGCACCAGTGACCATCAATCGCAGGTAATCGGTGATAAATTCAATTACGTGGTGGTCCTTCAGGATAGCTGGATACTTGGTAAAAATCGGGCTCTTATCAGGTTCTTCGATATGCGCTTCCAAAGACATCAAGCCCTCTTTCCGCGCCTTGTTAAACAGCTCAAACAGCAGCGAAAGAAGATTGAGATAGAATTGCTTGTTATATGCCGAAGGTGAGAACAGGGTAGGAATGCCAGAGGTCACCGCTTTAATCACTGAAGGTGGATTAGCGATAATAAAACCGCCTGTTGCACCACCTGCGATAATCAGCAGCTCAGGCGGGTGAAAAAGCGCAAGCAGGTTTCCACCCGACCACATAAAGCCGCCGAACACACAAATCAATACGGTAAGGACACCAATGATGATTTTCATGAGTCTATTCCGTTATTCCCTAATTCCCTGCATAAATAATTATCTGAATACCTGTACTATCGACAGCTCAGCTAAGAGTCTTGACTCAGTTTATGTCGACAGCTCGTTACAAATAGTTAATTGAAAAGCCAAAATTTTGTATGATTCACGCTTCGTGTTTGCTGGAGTACCGGGATGTCTGCAATAATTACCCTTTTCTATCGTATGGATTTGGCGTTTTTCGTCATACTGACCTTGCTATCTGGCGGGGTACAGGCCTACGACTATCTCCAGCCTCTACCCTCTCAGCCACAAATTCCGGCTGATAATCCGCAGTCCAAGGCGAAAATCGCATTGGGGAAGCAGCTGTTTTTTGATACCCGTCTTTCAAAAGATGGCACCCTGTCCTGCAACAGCTGCCACAATCTTGCGGCGGGCGGAGATGATGATGGGAGTGTAGGCAAAATCAGCCAGGGCAAGTTGAAGCGTTCCGCGCCTGGTTTATGGAATGTAGGCCATATGTCCGTGTATTACTGGGATTCCAGAGCGACGTCGCTAGAGACTCAAGCAGCGGACCACATCCTGGACCCTGCAGTAATGGGGATGAGTTCAGAAGAGGCGTTAATCGCCCGGTTCAGTGCCATCCCGGGTTATGCAAAGGAATTTTCAAATGCCTTTAGTGGCAGCAAAGCGCTCAACCTAAAGAATATCGCCCGTGCGATTGCCAGCTTTGAGCGTACTTTGAATACCCCGGACAGTCGCTTCGATCAATACATTCAGGGTAAAGAGTCCATACTCACAAAACAGGAAAAACGAGGCATACAGCTATTCAATGATGTCGGGTGTCTTGCCTGCCATTTTGGAGGAAACTTTGCCGGACCCGCACCTGGGCCGGCACTGAAAATGGGAGATGGTTTTTACGAGCTATTCCCAAATCACATGGGAAGCCATTATGACAAGAAATATGATCTTGTAGCCGATCTGGGACTGTATCACATTACCTTGAATCCAGCGGATAAGCGTCTGTGGCGAGTTCCGTCTATGCGCAACATCGTGCTCACCGCACCTTACTTTCATAACGGTTCGGTTGCCAGTCTGGAGGAAGCGGTTCGGGTGATGGCTAAGACACAATTGCAAAAAGAATTGGATGAAAAGGAAGTTATGGACATTGTCGCCTTCCTCAAAACCTTGACTGGTGAGATACCTGAAATCACCCTGCCCCAGCTACCGGATACAGAGGGTTTGAGTTTACTCACAAAAAACTAAAAACAGTGGTGTTGAAATCCAATAGATAAAGTTCGTAATAAATCAGCAAAGCGTACAACATAAACACCGCATACAGAATGTGATAGCCGCTAATCATAGACAAGATACGAAAATGTTTATGTACGATGGTAAACAATAAACAAATCGACGTGATAGAAAACTTGACCGAAAAAAATAACACGACGTCTTTTTCCAACAGCATGCGCATAAAAGGGTTAACCTCTTCGCCGCCCCGGTCAATGATGTTCAATGTGAAGAAAGCGTCTGCGACGCAAAGAAGGGTTATAGCAATTGTCAGGATAATAACGACGGGCTCGTGAAAATCAACATATTGCCCTAACCCGTTATCAAGCTCCCGGCGTGGCCCACGACGACGTTTTTTGAACAGCGAATAAATCATCGCCCGCGAATGATCTCGCCGCCTGTCTTCACCGGCGCGGCGACACGCTTCCAGATTTATCCCGTCACTTTCTTCTACAGATGCTCTTTTGAAAATTCCCATACAAGCGACTAGCCCACCTTGCCCTGAAAAACCCTCTACAATACATCCGCCACACCGGGAAATTCTTTAGTAAAAAGAAGTAACTTATTGATTTCTTAGAGACGGTATTTGGCCGCATGACCGATATGAAAGATAGTCATTGAGAATGGCTTTATGATCAAAAGCCAGCTGTTCGGGCAAATTCTCAATGGAGAAAACCTGAACATTTCTGGCGTCGTCAGCAGCGACTGGTTTTCCACTTGCCTCAGCCACATAGACCAGGCTTACCGTGTGCCCTCGTGGATCTCGGGATGGTTGTGAGTAACAGCCCAGCAAGGCCTTTAGTGAAATTTGTAACGTCACTTCTTCCATTGCTTCCCTTACGGTAGCGTCCTCGACAGTTTCACCAATGTCGACGAAGCCACCTGGTATTGCCCAACCCAATGGAGGATATTTACGCTCAATCAGCACAATCGGGCGACCTGGTAACTCACTTAGCTCAATTATGGCATCCACAGTTAATGATGGCGTTTGCGGACGAGGCATCGACTTCCTTTCAGCGGATTTAGATAAATCCCTTTTCGCGGAGATAGGCGCGTATGGTCTCAAGAACGGAGTCCAGCTTCAACATCACTGACATTGAACCAGGGTCCACTATCGTGTGGTCAAGGTCCTGGTCGTCACTAACACCACCACTGGTCAACAGGCCCATTAGTTTAATCTTCTTACCTTCACGTACTAATACGGGGGCACCGAGCCAACCACTTTGCATCGGCATGTCCAGTAATAGCTGGTGCCGCTCGTTGTAATCCAGGGTTGGTATGGATGCTATTCCTGCTTCTTTTGATACTGCCAACAGTTGTTTTCTATCCCAGTACCCGCTTGGATAGCCGACGAGGCTGACTCGTTGACCTAAATCAGCATTATCGTAAAACGACGCCGCTATCCCGTCGTCGGCAGTAAATGCGTTAAAAAAGATACGCGTGCCGGTGTTTTCTACATGCCTGACGAATGGGACGAAGGGTGTAACAGCAACGGCTTGCTGCGGATCAGGATGGGCATACCATAGCTTGGAGAATTGATCGATATCCAGGGTATAGCCTTTACCCAGCAGAGGTTCTTTACCTTTCGCCTGCATAAGCGCAATCCGGCCTTCCGCAGAATCCTCCACCAGAGAACGTGCTGTCACCAGAAAGGGGAACGCGTTATCGTCGGTAACATATTCATAGACGAAAGCGGTCCCGTTGGTGGCGGAACCTGCCTCCGTTATCGTACGAATCCGTACCAGCGACAACAGCGCTTTATCGTATATTGACTTCAGACTCATTCAAATGCGTTTCTTGTTGTCAAAACTCTTTCGATTGTCGCATTCTAGAGATCTAATCTTTCGTAAAGATTATGAGCTACTATCTTGATCTTCAATCTCTTTTCTCACCTCTTGCATGTCCAGTTCAATGACCTTGCCCACAATTTCATTGAGTGCACTCGCCGGCAAAGCGCCTGGCTGAGAAAAGACGATCACCTGCTCCTTAATCGCCATAAGGGTAGGAATGGAGCGAATCTGAAACTGCGCAGCCAGCTCTTGCTGGGCCTCGGTATCCACCTTGGCAAACACTACATTCTCATGTGCGTTTGAGGCTTCCTCAAATATGGGCCCGAACATTTTGCAGGGACCGCACCAGGTCGCCCAAAAATCGATGAGCACTATATCATTATTTTTGATAGTTTCTTCAAAATTATCATTAGTCAGTTCGATAGTCGCCATTGCTTGCTCCTTATGGAAAAGTGCCTAAATACGTCAATAAACCTTTCCCAAATGGAGTTTGGCGCATTCAAACAGTTACAGTATATTAGTAGTCGCTAATCTTACCCTAAACCCTTGATGGGGTCGAATTAGCTAACATCAAGCCAGAGCAGATAAACAGTCGGTTGCAAGCTGATGAGAAATGTCCAGAAGTAGATGCTGAAACTGTGCATACGTTTGGTAAGAGAATATGTACCCAATACGGCGACCAGTATGCCAATGGCTAGTGAGGCATACAGTGAGATAGCAAATACCACCGCTGAAATTAACGTAATATCCAGGCCCGAACTAACCAGAGACCTGGCATTTATCGCCCAATGGCTAAAAAAGAAGACTCCGGCTACCGCACAGGAAGCAGCTAGAAAATACCAACTGGTAAAATCCGTCAGATGTGTGACGCTTTGTGCTTTCTGGGAATCTATATAGGCCTTTAACTCGGTCAACACTTCCTTGTTCTGCTTAATTGCCTCCTTAAAGGCATTATAAATATTGTCAGTCAATGTCTTAACCGCGCTTTCCAAGGTGGCACCGCGTCTACGTCCTGTTGAGCTGCTGGCGTCCAGGGTTTCTATTGAAGTCATACGAGTGGCGCGCATCTTCAGCATTTTGACAATTTCGACGAAGTTCTGCTCTGCAACTGAAGTCTTATTCATGAGCGTAAAATCTTTATGCGCGAACGCCATCGGCAGCGCTTTCATATCGAGACAAGGAAATCCCTCGTGAATAATAACGGGTTCCACCGTAAAGGCCCTTCGTGAACTTTTCTCTTTTGGCCCGAAATGTTCGCGATACAAGGTTTGCATACGCTCCAACTGACTGGAAAGTACAAACGCGCTATGTTCAAGCGCCTGAAACCGTACGTCCTTCGACTTGCTAATCTCCTGATGATGGTGTTGTTTGAAAGCAATCCATACCCCTAGAAATGTTGCCAGTACCAGTGGCCACATATCGTTGAATGCGGTGACCAGAAATTCTAGCCCTGCGTTTACATGTCCCATAAATGTGCGGTGTACCTTGTCAGAGATTTATAATTCGCAGAGGTGGCAATTATCATACCGTGAGTGGTTTTCACTACCGGGCTGGATTCCAGGGCTAAAAGTGACTCAGTTTCGTCGTGTTACTGCAACAGAGTAAATCACAAACGATAGTAATATGAATAATCCCAACGCACTCAAGCTGCTCTTTTGTATGGATTCGATGATCGTAAATTCAACATCCACTGAGTTTGATTTCTTTTCTTTGCCGTCTACGGTACTTATCGTACCTACATCAGTATCAAAACTTAACGACATCACGCTTGCCGTGATAATCATTTCGCCCTCGCGCAAAACATTGAAACTTAGCTTTACCGTTTTTCTGAAGCTATGACCAGGTTCTATATCGCCTAATAAACAATACGTCGGACTTCCAAGTAGCACGCAGTTACTACTTGCAGAAACGGTTAGAGGTACATCGTCCGAGGTTTTGGAAATTCCCGAAGTGGGTAGATCGATGAAAAGGCGCGCTTCCTGTGCAGTTTCAGTCCCCTTGTTTTCCACGGTATATGTCAAACTTACGGAGTTTCCAGAAAAAATATTACCACTTACACTCTTACTGACTTCCAATGTCAAATTGCTATCTGTTGTGGTAGCCGGGTTAACCGTACCCACAAATAAATCTGTCGTTACCACCACCTTGTTCACGTCTTTATCAAGCAGCGGCGCTCGCTTCCTGATGACAACATCTCTTGTCTGTATTGCTGATCCCAGTTGGGGATTCATCAACGGCAGGTATTCGGATCGCGTTCCACCTACAAATAGAATTTTGCCGTTACTATCGACGTCAAGTGCATCGATAAAATCGAACGATTCACCACCATAAAGTGTTCCGAATCCTTGAACAGGGAGCCGGGTATCCGGATCTTCATCGATCCTAATGATAAAACCATCACCTGACATTGAGTGAGCCTGGAAAGCGGCCGACAAAACCAAGTCTTGAGAGTCCGTGTTGCCTGCCAGATAGACGCTGTTATCCCGCAATACCATGTTCCCCAGTCCATCATTACCACTTCCACCGACGAAGGTTGAATACAAAAGCGTATCCAGCGCTGCATTAAATTTAGCGACAAAAACACTTGTATCAACCGCGTCTTCTTTTGTGACGAATTCAACGGGGTTAACCAAAGGAAAACGTGCCAGGACAAATTCGCGCAGTTCATCTCCCTGAAGAACCGTCTCACCCTCTTTTAACAAATCCTGTCCGTCAGTGTTGGGATTTATCATCCCGTCACCTCTGACTCGCATACCCTGACTTTTACTAACGCCACCAATAAACACGTTGCCAAAATTATCTACATCGACGTCAACGGCCGATTCATCCCGGTCACCACCAATAAAGGTAGCTGCAATAACGGATTTCGCGTCTCTGGACAGAGAAATGACAAATACATCTTCGCAAGGATGCGCATCTACATCGAAAGGTGGTTCGGCTCGACTGCAAAGCTCACTACCGGCTCTATAATCTCGAAAAGTGGTACCACTTCCCATTGGAAAATCTGCCGAGCCCGTGTTCCCTACCAAAATTACGCTATTTGTACCTACGTCGTTCAAGGTAATGGCACTCGGCCAATCGTCCTGTCGTCCACCAAGATAGGTGACATAGCTGATTATGCCCGAGCCGGAAATGCGCGCTAGAAATGCGTCTGCCGCCGAGGTATTAAACCAGTCATCTGGGTCGCGCGGCTCTTGATCAAGTGAGTGCGTACACTGTAGTACGCTGTTTCCCTCTTCGCACGGACCTATATCCGACCATATCCGCGAATGAGTATAGCCTGCGACGTAAATAAAGCCATTTTGATCAACATCAATCGCTCGCCCACCTTCAATGCCTTCTCCACCAAGATATGTGGACAGCTTTACATCCACGGATTCATAGGTCTCCAAGGTATCTGGGTCAGTTTTTTGCAAAAACTGGAATTGTGCAACAAATGCATCCGCCGTATTCTTTTCCGGATGTCCCCCGGGACTAAGACGCTGTTGAGGTGCGTTTACTCTCGGAAAATCAGGAGATGTCGTCAACCCTGTTACGTACACGAATAAGTCAGCTGCATCCTGTCTCAACACCAGGTCTTTCACTGTATCGTTACCACAACCACCAAAATAGGTCGCCGCTACCAATTGGTGACTGGAATCAAAACGGGCAATAAAGGCGTCGTAGTCAGAAAAGCTTTCCTGTTGGGTTTGAGTAGTGTCCAGCTGTGCTGCGCATTTGTTTATCCCGTGCAAACTTACCGGTGATGCTAAAAACCCACTTTCAATCGGTGTAACTTCGCTTTGTTCCATATCGGCCAAATTTGCGAACGTTACCGTGTTGCCTGCAATATAGTAGTCACCACTGCCATCGGGCGCTAAGCGCAGAACTTTTGCCGCCTCATTGCCTGAGCCCCCCCAATAGGTCGCGTAGTCAATCACCGGATCAATGACTAACTCTCTACTCTGATCAAAACCGCCCAAAACAAAATTGACTCGGTCATGATCGATTGCATACGCAACTTCTACCGCCTGTCTCAAAGAATCATCACCTATTTGATAGGCCACTGGTGGCTTAATGGCTATCGTCTCTCCACCGATAGACAGAATCAGACTTCCATTATCGTTTATTGCCAATCGATCGACTCCCTCAACCTTGAAGCCTGCACTTTTTAGCTCAGCCCCTGGCTTGAGCCGAAAATCATATTCCACGGTGTCATTATTGAAATAAAAAACCACCTCAGTATCTCCGCTCGTGGAGCGATAGAAGACTTCTTTGTAGGCCGGGATATTGCGATACCATGTGTGACTATTGCTACCTTTTATGACATTAGTAGTAACCGCAGAGACGTTACGGCCCTCAGGCGCCATGAATGCCTTATCGAGTACGAGCGTGAAAGTCACCAAATTGGATTTAAT
This sequence comes from Gammaproteobacteria bacterium, assembly GCA_029881255.1. Lineage (NCBI taxonomy): Bacteria > Pseudomonadati > Pseudomonadota > Gammaproteobacteria > Gammaproteobacteria bacterium. The sequence goes on from JAOUMY010000008.1 coordinate 85,934, forward strand.
AGCCTGATTTTTCCCCTCGACGCGTACGAGCACCTTGTCCTTGAGAAAGGACAAGCCATAACCCTCGCCGCGCATGCGATAAAATTCATTGTGGGCTAGCTGGCCAATATTTTTCTCATAATGTGTCGAACTGAGGTGCTGGAGTGACGCAAGTGCAGGGTGAGCCAAGGACAGAACGCAGAACATGACTACGACGAGCGCTTTCCAGGAAACATCAATCGTTCTCAAAGTACATAAAGCGCCGTTTGAGCACTCAGACGTTTTTTTTTGAGTGTATGGTTTCATATCTTCTAAAGAACCCGTATAACGGTAATATTCACCGATCGAGAAATTCTTGATTTTTTTCAAAGAAACACGCATATAGAGGGTCTGTATATTACTGATGTTTTCTATTTATGTTTGGCCAGAATATAACAATTTATCGGTTCAAGCCATCCCTTGGCCGCCTTGATTCAAAATGTGTATTTCTATGCAAACAGTACAGCAGTCCGAATTTTTAAGGAAAATCATCCTTCCCACATCTGGCATGCGCCATGGGGCTCGCCTCGTTTCCTTGTTATACGACCAAGCTCCGTCGGCCATCTTCGCTATGCCTATTTGTGCGATTTTGGTTGTACTGGGGGTTCACGACTCTATGTCATTCACCCCACCGTTGATCTGGCTTTCATTTATATTGCTTATTACTTTGGGCCGAGCGATCGCCGTATACCGTTATAACGCCAGTGACAATCAGGAAACCAAATATACAACTTGGTTGATTTACTATTTAATAATCGAGATCGCATCCGGTCTTGCCTGGGCGTCTTCTGCGATATTTCTCCCGTTTCTTAGTGAAGGACAACAGTTTTTCATCTATTTTGCGGCCGGTGGCATGTTAATGGGAGCGACGGTTATATTGGCTCCCGTCGTCAGCACATATATTGCTTTTGCCATACCCTTCACAGTCGTCTACGTCATCACAACGCTTCTGTTGGAAAGTCACAATAGTTACGCAATGGCATCAATGGCCATGGTCTATTGCATCGTCCTTATCTACATCACCCTGCTGATGAATCGTCGAATTATTGAAATCATGAATTTGTCTGAGAAAAATCATCAACTGCTGGATGACATCCAAAATACAAATTCTGAGCTTCAACTCCGCATCACCGAAAAGGAACAAATTGAAAAAAAGCTATTGCATTCGCGTAACGAGCTTTCGCGAATCATTGAGCATATGCAAGATACATATTTTCGACTAGATAGTAGAGGCAGAATTATCACCATTTCACCATCTGTCGAACCTTTGCTTAGTTACCGTCAGAAAGACTTATCCAATACGCAATTTGTTCACCTGTTCTCTGGACAAGCCAGTTTCGATGACTTCATGGAGCTCATTCGCGCAAATCGTGGGCAAGTAAGAAATTTTGAAACCCAATTAGTAACTCAGGAAGAGCACCCGATTTGGGTTTCCATCAATGCACAATACTTCTATGATAAACAAAACAACATTGGCGGCATTGAAGGCACTATGCGTGATGTTTCAGAGAACCGCATGGCAGCAGACGCATTATTCAAAGCGCGTAATCAGTACAAGAGTCTCTATGAATACAATCTAAAAATTCTTGAACACGCGCCGGTTGGCATCATCACTCTGGATGAAAATAATCGCGTTAGCTATCTCAACCCCGTATTACTGGAAATGACAGGAAATCCAAAAGATACTGCGTCGCCAGCTACCGGAAGAGAAATCGCCAGTCTGCCATCAATACAGCGCGCCAAATTAGGCAATGTGTTATCACGTCTGACACAAGGTTCTCAGGTTGAATTCGTTACTGAGTTCACCTCCATGTTTGACAAAACCATCGTTATGGAGGTGAAAGGCGTACCTATTATTGAGAAATCTCGCTATCAGGGAAGTCTGGTATTTATCACTGACGTTACGAAGCAAGCGCAGGAAAAGGAAGACCTCTCACAGGCGAAAACGCAAGCTGAACTAAATAACCAAAGCAAAAGCTTATTCATTGAAAAATTAAGCGCTGAATTGCGTTCACCGCTGGCTGATATCCTTGGAATTTCCGAAACCCTTATTCAGGATCAAAGACACTCGGAGCTTATCCACGAATTCGAACGAATCCATAGCGCCGGCCAAAGCATCCTCGATTATATAAATACTGTCAGCAGTGTGGCGACGCTTCAGGAAAGTATAAAACAGGAAGAAAGCAACGCGACAAATCTCGAAACTTTTATCAAAACAACGATTACACCGTTGCAAAGAAAAGCGACCGAAGTTGGCACCCAGTTGGAGATACATACTGGTGACAATACACCTCGCTACATCAATATCGACTATCGATGGTTTCACAATATCTTCACCCATATCCTGAATGATTTTATTGCTAATGGCGAATCCGGGGAGATAAAAGTCAATATCAATTTCGATGAAAAACATAATCTCTATATCCAGCTTTATCACAGCAAGTATAAAGTGTCTGCTTTCTATTTTAATGGCCCATCCAATGACCAAAATGAACCTCAAGGTAACTACAATATAAACCTGTCTATATGTCGCCAGTTAATCGAGTCTCTGGGCGGAAAAGCGTGGACAGAACAAATGGGGAAACAGGGCTCGATGATACACATCGTCATCCCATTACAAAGCACCGATGTGGAGACAGAATCGAACCCCGAATTTTCACATCTCAATATATTGCTCGTCGAAGATAACAAAGCCAGCCAAGCGGTGTTGAGCAGTATGCTTCAGAATCTAGGACACAACCCTATTCTGGCTGAAAGCGGTAAAATTGCCATCGAGCAAATTGGAAAACTGAATCTAGACCTCGTCTTAATGGATATCAACCTTCCTGATATCGATGGTATGGAAACCACCCGTGCCATTCGAGCAATGGATCATAAAAACGCCAAGCTACCTATTGTTGCTATAACAGGCAGCTCTATCTATAACCGAGAAAAGTGGCTGAATGCAGGAATTGACTCTTACCTGTTGAAACCCGTCTCCCTGAACGACCTCAGCACCGCTATTAACCGCATTTTCGCCTGATATTCCAAAATAAATAAGTCAGTTTTTCCGGGTCTAAAGCCGCGGACGATGTATGCCGACATAATCTGAGGAGGATTCTTTCGTGAATCCCGTAACATACGCGTATACATGAGTGATGAATAATATAACGTCTATCGCCATTCCACTGCCGCCTAGGTGTAAAAAACCGCCAATACAGGCACTCTCGCGGCCGGAACCGGTACTTATTAATCTTTTAGATGGTAAGTCGCTGACAGGCGAGCTGGTTTCCTACAATGACATGTCTGACTTTATTGAAGTCAAACCAGTTAACGATGGGCCATCCCATAAAATCCCTTTTAGCGCCATAAAAAATATGCAGTTACTCAACTCTCGATATTTTGAGAGTGAGGACGAAAACGAAAATGTTGGTAGCAATAGTCTTAAAACCGAATATGTGCTGGAATACATCGACGGTACCAGCGATATGGGTGAAACCTTAGGTTATATAAGTGATCACCAAGGAATACACCTGTTTGTTGCCCAGGCATTTAATAGTTACAAACATCTCTTTATTTCTTCAAATGCGCTAAGTCGCAAGAAGATACTTGGAGCGGTGGAAATTCCGCCGCCTTCTACCCGGGTTGTTTCCCCTGTAGCAAAAACACATCAAATTGACGAACTCCCCCCTGTGTCTCGTGAAACATCGATTCCTAGCGAATTGATTGATGAAGAAGCTGTAACAGAGATTCAGGCAATGTCTGATTTTGAAGCTATACTACCTTCGTCAACAGACAGCTCTGGAGAACCAGAACCGAGAGATTCCTTCGAACCGTTACCGACTTCGGCAGTGTCGGACTTCCAGTCTGTGCCACCACAGTTTGAAACAATTGACGAGTTCGACTCGCCAGACCTGCACGCCACTCCAGCACAACCGGAGCAAACACTATTCGATGAGAAACCTGGAGTCGATGTTCAGGCACCATCAAAACCTAGTACTCCAGCCCCTCCTGTACAAACGATAACGCCTGCTCCGTTGCTTAACGACGAGCAGAGAACTTTAGACAATGATATTGAACAGATTGCGATACCATACCAGGCAGCCGAGCATGAGCCAGTTGACCACACACCGGCGGTAGAAGAGTTTGCGCCAGATGCACAATCTATTGAAAATGCGATAACTGATCGAAATTCCGGGGAAATCAAAAAGCCAGTTGCACCAACCACTCGCAATCGCGCAGTTTTTATCCCGGCCGAAGATTCAGTTCCTTTTGAAGATGCTATACCAGGCAATCAAGCACGGCCGACAAAAAAACCGCAGCAACAAAAACAGGAAAAGAAGCTCAGCGAGATCCTACAAGATAGAGCGATAGAATCCGTTCGCAAACTCGAAGAAGTGCTAAACAATCAAGCTGAACGCCCAAGCATGCGTTTAGGCGAAGCGCTAATCCAGGACGGCATCATTACAGAACATCAATTGCTTGAAGCGTTGGAACTTCAGAAAGAAGACCGAAGCAAGCCCATTGGTGAAATTCTGAAAGAAATGGGCGCTGTTTCTGATATTGAAATCCGCAAAACACTGGCGAGTAAACTTGGGATACCGTTTATCAATCTACGCAAGTTTGATATCGATCCGAAAGCGGTGGAACTGGTACCGCTCAAAATGGCGCGCAAGCATAAAATCATGCCGACTTGCATGTTCGATAATAAACTCATCATTGCTATCGACAACCCCATGAATCGCGCACCGGTGGATGATATACGTTTTCATACCAAAATGTTCGTCGAACCCGTAATGGCAATGGAAGAGGACGTGGAATGGGCCTTAAATCACTACTACGGTTCCCACATCGAGTCACTCGCGGAAGAGTTGACTCTCGTCGACAATCACGCTCTCGAATCTGATGATTCACTTGAGTCCGAAGTAACCGAATCGGACAACACTCTGGTAAAACTGGTCAACAAAATGATTATGGATGCGTATGACATGAAGGCATCTGATATTCATGTGGAACCAGGAAGCGGACGCAAGAACACGCTGATTCGTTTCCGCAAGGACGGTACCTTACAGCCTTATGTCGAATTGCCAGCGACATATCGAAATGCACTGGTGTCACGTATAAAAATCATGTGTGATCTCGACATTTCCGAACGTCGTAAACCCCAAGACGGGAAGATCGAATTTCGTAAGTTCGGACCACTCAATATTGAACTACGCGTTGCCACACTGCCAACATCAGGCAATGTCGAGGACGTTGTCCTCCGTGTACTCGCACATGGTGAACCGCTGCCTTTGGAAAACATGCGCTTCAACCAACGCAACCTGGAATTAATACGCAAGTTAACTGACAAGCCATATGGACTGTTTCTGGTTTGCGGCCCAACCGGTTCAGGTAAAACCACTACCTTGCACTCGGTACTCAAGCGTATCAATACTGGTGACCGAAAAATTTGGACCGCTGAAGACCCTGTGGAAATCACACAATCAGGCTTGCGTCAGGTGCAAGTAAATACAAAAATCAATCTCACTTTTGCAACTGCAATGAGGGCTTTCCTGCGTGCCGACCCCGATGTAATCATGGTGGGTGAGATGCGTGACAAAGAAACAACCAGTATCGGTGTCGAGGCCTCCCTAACCGGTCACCTGGTATTCTCTACCTTGCATACTAACAGTGCGCCTGAAAGTATCGTGCGTTTGTTAGACATGGGCATGGATCCGTTCAATTTCGCTGACGCATTACTCGGCATACTTGCTCAGCGACTTGCCAAGACCTATTGTAGTGCCTGTAAAACCTCATATATCGCCGACGAACACGAGTTGCGCGAACTCATCAAGGAATACCTATCCGAATTCCCTGAACTTCTCGGCAGTTCAGTTAAAATGGATGAGCTTCTAGAGTCCTGGCGCAATGAATACGGCGACGTCAATGGCGACATCCATCTATATGAGGCACACGGCTGTGAAGAATGTGGCAATACCGGCCTAAGCGGACGTATTGCCTTACACGAATTACTCGTTGCCTCGGATAGAATAAAATTACTTATCCAGGACCGAGGCAAAGTTGCAGAGATTCTTGCCGTTGCCCTAAACGAAGGTATGCTCACCTTGAAACAGGACGGCATCCTTAAAGTGCTTCAGGGCTTTACAAACATCCATCAGGTACACGCGGTTTGTATTAAATAATCCTAAGCTTGCCTTTTTGCTTACATAAAGCCATTTTCTATTTACGCGTCATCAACCAGATTCTTTCCTTCAATTGACTCAGTCCCCGTTCACGAAACTGCGGATTAAGTGCAAGAATATCACTCTCTTCCAGACACTCGAGATCAAACGTTGACTGATACAATTCCATGACTTCGTCTTTATGGACAGCGAAAGGTGGCCCGTTCATTTCTTCTTGTGGATATTCCATTGTGACCAGCAATACTTTGCTCTTAGATGGTAATAAAGATGCCAAATGCTTTGCGTATTGCTGACGCATAGAAGGTGGCAACGCTATAAGCGAAGCTCGATCAAACACTGTAACGATACCTTCGATGTCGCTAGCTTGAAGACTAAAAAAGTCTCCACACCACAATGAAAACGCGCCACTATCGTAGCGAATAAAGTTACCCTTTTCCGTTTTCTCTACGGCAAGCTTGTTCTCTGAAAAGAATGCCTCTACTGCCAATTGACTTATTTCTACGCCAGTCACTTTACAGCCCTGCTCTGCAAGCCATAGCATATCCTTACTCTTGCCACACAAAGTGACCAGGACTCGTTTGACATCGCTGCCCAATTTCGGCCAATGTCTGGTCAGATATTCGTTGACTTGCTGCTGGTGGAAACCGATTTGCCCCTCCTGCCAACGCTGTATCCAGAACTCACGTTCCATAGTTCACCTCTCCATCTGTAGGAATATTAAAAATAAAAACGAATGACTGTTCTTTTGCCATGTACCAACCGCTATACTTTTGCTAGCACATGATGATGATATGAAAAATTCGCTCTATTATACGATATCTCCGCTTCTTCTGTTCCTGACATGGGAAATATTGTCCCGTACAGGCATGCTGGATATTCGTTTTTTTCCGCCCCCGTCTTCTATCCTGTATCACTTGTTCACTGAAAGCCCAGACGAAGGAATTTTTCGAGATATCGTCGCCAGTCTAACCCGAATCTTCTGGGGCTATCTTCTCGGTTGCTTGCTCGGCGCCGGGGTCGGAATAATCATGGGTCTGTCCCCATTTTCCTTTCGTCTGATTTACCCCGTCGTGGCAATGCTTTATCCCTTGCCAAAAATTGCGATTCTACCGTTGATCATGCTGGTATTCGGAATCGGCGATTTGTCTAAAATCGTTGTAGTCGCGATTGGCAGCTTTTTTTTGGTATTAATGAGTACTCTCAACGGCGTTAGAAATCTATCGCCCGTCTACTTCGATATTGCCCAAATACATTCCGTGGGCCTGCGCTCCAGAGTCTGGCATATCGTCCTACCAGGTAGTCTGCCTTCAATTTTTACTGGCCTGAAACTAGCCATAGGCTACAGTCTTGTCATCGTCGTTGCCGCAGAATTTTCGGGGGCTAACGAGGGAATTGGTTATTTGATCTGGCAGTCCTGGGAGACCTTCAGCATTAAGTCCATGTACGCCGGTATTTTTGTCATTGGATTTTTTGGCATCATGTTCGCCTATCTACTGGATTCCCTGGAAAACCGCTTGGTAACCTGGAAACCTTCGTCCTATCGTTAGCCGATCCACTCCACTCAGTCTATTTCTTCTTATAACGAGTCGAACTTCGCTTCATCGGGATTTAAAACACCACCCCTACAATGCGCCGCAAGTTAATTGGCAGTCCCCTGGAATACTGAGATGGTTAAAGAACGCGTTCTGGTTTTCAATGACAATAGCGAACGTATTGCGTTGTTAAGCGACAGTCTATCCGGGATGGGATATGAAGTTGTTGTACTGGACTGTCTCAACGGTTTAGAAATGCAGAGACAGATTTATCTTTATCATCCTGACTACATCGTTATGGATGACGATGAACTCATCGCCCTTCGACGCCATTAAACGGCAATTTCTGGTTTTATTCTAAATACTCCTCTTTTGTTCTTGATTATGTAAGGTTTTGGCGTTATTGTGCCCGTAGAGTACCTAGTACGTTCGGGCTAGTTTTTCAGTGGTCGTAGGTTCATATCAATTTTGTGAATACTCGATCCATGATGTGTTGCCGTATTGCCAAGTAGGCAGTTGAAATTTATTTGGGAAGGTACCGTTTATGATCAATGACGGAAAAGTCGTTTCAATACACTACACCCTCAAAGATGATGAGGGGAATATCTTAGACTCGTCGGAAGGCAAATCTCCGCTCGACTATCTACACGGGGCCAGCAATATCATTTCTGGACTCGAAGATGCGTTGCTAGGTAAAGCTGTTGGCGAAAAAGTCAGTGTGCGTATCGCGCCAGAAGACGCCTATGGCATGACGGACGACGGAAAAAAACAAGTCGTTTCCCGTGAAATGTTTGGAGACCATGCCGTTGAGGTAGGACAGCAGTTTCACGCAGCGGATCCGGAAGGAAATAGCATTGTGGTCACTGTCACACACATTGACAAAGACGAAATTACCGTCGATGGCAATCACCCACTGGCCGGTATGCATCTCACCTTTGATGTCGAGATTGTCAATATACGTGATGCCAGTGAAGACGAGAAATCTCACGGGCACGCTCATGGCCCAGGTGGACACCACCACTAAACGTAGTTTGTAAGATGTTAGTCGAAAACCGGGGGAATTCCCGGTTTTGGCACATGTGTTTCCTTCACTGACCTCACCTCTACTGGAAAAGTCCGTGGTCTCTTGTATACTCAAATCACATGGGTTACAGATCGGATTACTGATGAAGCAATTAATAACTCTTCTTTGTTTTCTTACGATTATTTTCGGTAGTACGTCGTTTTCCTACGCCGAGACCGAAAAAGGAAAATTTTTTGGCGCCAAAGAAACCGAATATCCTAGCTGGTTTAAAAACAGTTTTCTTGATTTAAAGGAAGACGTTGCCGAAGCTGCGCAAGAAGGAAAACGCCTTCTAATCTTCTTTCATCAAGATGGTTGTCCCTATTGCAATGCATTAGTCGATCGCAACCTGGCGCAAAAAGACATTCAGGAAAAAGTCCGCAAACATTTTGACGTTGTTTCAATCAATATGTGGGGAGATCGTGAAGTAATAGACTTTGATGGCACTACCTATTCAGAAAAAACCTTCGCCGCCAAAATGCGTGTTCAGTTCACCCCCACTCTGGTCTTTTTCAATGAGTCACAAGAAGTGGTTCTTCGTCTCAACGGATATCGATCGCCTGACCGGTTTACCCATGATCTGGACTATGTGGCCCTGAAGAAAGAAAAAGAATTCAGCTATCGGGACTACATAAAAGCCAACTTCAAAGAAAATAGTTCATCGAAGAAGCTTCACAGTGAGAACTTTTTCAGCGCCAACTTCGACTTGACGCGTAAAGGAAAGAAGCCGGTAGCCGTGTTTTTCGAACAAAAAGATTGTCCAAATTGCGATATCTTGCATACGAAGGTGCTGCCCGACAAAACCACGCAGGACATAATAGCCAAGTTCGATGTTGTTCAATTGGATATGTGGAGTACCACGCCAGTCACAACACCAAAAGGAAAGAAAACAACCGCAAAAACTTGGGCAAAAGAAATTAACATACAATTTGCACCGTCTATCGTTATATTTAACGAGCTTGGCGAAGAGATTATTCGATCCGAGGCTTTCTTCAAGAATTTTCACACTCAGAGTATTTTTGATTATGTGCTAAGCGGCGCGTATAAGAAAGAACCTAGCTTTCAGCGATATCTGAGTGAGCGGGCTGAACATTTGCGTGAGAGTGGTAAAAACGTGGACATCTGGCGCTTTGCCGACGAAGCTCCCGGAGAACGTAAATAAGGTAACGCAATACTCTTATTCCTGGTCATCGCGGTACAGATGCTCTACAAGTTGGAAACGTAAACGCTGATTGCGGCGATAAATCACCACTAGATTGATAAGACTCAAGACACCCTTGGCGGCGAATAATGCTGCCAGGGCAATATACCCTCCTAACATTGAAACCACGGTCGCCAAGGCCATAAACAGCATATCTGCGATTCGAGACAGCATCCAGTCTGTACTGAGTTTCAGCATTCTACCTCCCCAACAAGGTTGACTTCTCCTTTCCTTATCGGAGTCTGGCGACCATTGATTAGGCCCAAAAAGGAGTTTAGAACGGGTTTAGTGGCGGAGCTGCGGGCTAGATCACACTTATACAAATAGCAATAATTTATATCTGTGACGTTGATAAACCTGGATTTTTTGACTAAATAGCGACCGGTCGACTTAGGTCTCAATTCTCAACAACTTCCTGCACAACCACCCATGGCGCAGCCACTACAGCCCAGAACAAATGGTGTGATGTGCTCCAGCGTCGCGCGTCCTCGTCGTCGGCGCGCCTGACTTTTCGTTCCTCTATCCATGCCTCTACTTTTGACTTGTCATCACGAACCATTATGGCTGCCACTTCGATAAGATCTAGATGGGCATCCACAAGAATTACTGCACCACGCGCAAAATGAGGAGCCAATTCACGCCATTCGAGTTTGCCGGTTTCTTTGTTCAGCTGCTGACGTAATTCGTCGTCTGTTAAATCTTCATTCATTTTGTCATACCGTCTCAGCGTTTCAGGCTCAGAATATATTCTACTAATTGTTCTATGTGTTCACTGGACACCCGTTTCTCGAGAGGCGGCATACCGTCTCCTCCTTTAAACGTTACATACTGCCCTTTGCTGCCTTCTTTAACACTCTTCACCAGCATCGCTTTGGCATCATCAAAAGACGCATCTTTATAGCGTTCAGCAATCGCTTCCCAAGACGGACCGATAACGGTGGCACTGACGCGATGGCATTCCAGACAGCCATTCATATACGCCAGCTTATATAAGGAAGCATTGGTGTCTTGATTGATATCAGCGCCTTCACGCTTGAAATCGCAAGCAGCTAAACTGAAGAACAACATGAAAAGAACAAATACAACTCTCATCTGAAATACCTAGTCTAAAACGGCGCGCTCTTCGGCACGCGCGGAAAAGGAATTACATCACGTACATTTTCCATACCAGTGATGTAGGCAATAAAACGTTCGAAGCCAAGCCCAAACCCGGCGTGTGGAACTGTACCGTAACGACGCAAGTCTCGATACCACCACAAGTCGTCGCCAAGCCCCTGTGCCGCCATTTTTTCATCAAGCACATCCAGGCGCTCTTCGCGTTGGCTGCCGCCGATGATTTCACCGATACCCGGAACCAGCACGTCCATCGCTGCGCAAGTTTTGCCATCCTCATTTCGACGCATGTAAAAGGCTTTGATAGCTTCTGGATAATTCTGAATGATGACAGGACCTTTCACATGTTCCTCAGCGATAAAGCGTTCATGCTCGGATTGTAGATCTTTGCCCCACTCGACCGGAAACTCAAACTTCTTACCCGATTTCTTGAGTAGATCAATCGCATCAGTGTAATCCATGCGCACGAAGGTGCTGTCTGCCATCTGCGTCAAACGATCAATCAAGCCTTTCGAAAGGTGCTGGTTAAAAAAGTCGATTTCCTGTTCGCACTCTATGAGCACGCTACGCACAACGCTTTTTAGAAAATCTTCGGCAAGGTCTGCATCGCCTTGCAAATCCGTAAACGCAACTTCGGGCTCAATCATCCAGAACTCAGCGAGATGACGACTGGTATTGGAGTTTTCTGCACGAAACGTCGGCCCGAAAGTATAAACACGGGAGAGGGCCAGACAATAGGCTTCTACGTTGAGCTGACCGGACACCGTAAGATAGGAACGATTACCAAAAAAATCATGCGTGTAATCAATGCCGTTTTCATTACGCGGCAAATTCATCATATCCAGCGTCGATACCTGAAACAACTCCCCTGCGCCTTCACAATCACTCGCTGTAATAATCGGCGTATGCACCCAGTGAAAATGTTGTTCACTCAAATAGCGATGCATAGCCTGGGCACTGTGATGACGAATTCGCGCGATGGCACCAAAGGCATTGGTGCGTGGTCGTAAATGGGCAATGGTGCGCAGATATTCAAAGGTATGGCGTTTCTTGGCAACCGGATAATGCTCTGGATCGTCGACCCAGCCATATATTGATATTTCACTTGCCTGAACTTCGACCGATTGTCCCTTGCCCTGGCTCGCTACGAGTTTACCTTTTACGTTAACACTGCACCCGGTTTGCAGCTGTTGAATCTCGTTTTCATAATTCGCGAGCGAGCTATCCGCAATCACCTGGATACCACTAAAACTCGAACCATCGTGAAGATCAATAAAAGAAAATCCACCTTTCGAATCACGACGTGAGCGCACCCAACCGTTTAACTCCACGTCACTGTCGACGGAGAGCTTGCCCGACAAAATCTCTTTAATCAGATGTCCATTCATAAATGTATCGCCACCTTATTTCATCGCTTCATTGGATCTGACTAGCCTAGTGCTGGAGACGTATTGGTCTCGAGCTTTGGAGTAGTTGAAAGCAAATCAATCTGTAGTGTCTGGCACTGAGGGCAGGAATCAGCTTGTGTTTACGAAACCGTCGGCCGCATGGACGCGGCCGTCGAGCGCACACGGACGTGTTCACAGCGAGTTTCGTAAATACAAGCTGATTCCTGCTCGGAGCTAAAACAAGCAAACTATTTCCCCTCGGTCTTCGCCCAACTATCCCGCAACGTGACCGTACGATTAAACACCGGCTTGTTTCCCGCCTGATGCATAGGATCCAGCACGAAATATCCTTCACGCTCAAACTGAAACGCATCTCCCGGCTGACACTCGCCGAGACACTGCTCCACAAAGCACTGTGTCAACGTGCGCAATGAATCCGGATTGATATGCACTTTCCAGTCCTCGACTGTCTTATCCGCATCCGGTGTCGGATGCGAAAACAATCTATCGTAAAGGCGCACCTCCGCCTCAACACTGTGTCGTACCGATACCCAGTGAACGACGCCCTTCACTTTGCGTCCCTCGGGATTCTTGCCCAATGTATCCGGGTCATAGGAACAACGTAGCTCTATCACATTGCCGTGACCATCCTTGATGATCTCGTCACAGCGAATAACATAACCGCCTCGTAGTCGCACCTCGCCGCCAGGGATGAGACGTTTGAAGCCCTTTGGTGGCACCTCCTCGAAATCGGTCTGATCGATATAGATTTCCTTGCAGAAAGGAATCTCGCGACGCCCCATCTCCTCCTTCTGAGGGTGATTGGCAACTGACAACATTTCCACCTGCTCTTCAGGGTAATTCGTAATAACGACTTTGAGTGGATGCAAGACTGCCATACGACGCGGGGCATTTTCATTCAAATCATCACGGATACAGGCCTCCAGCATCCCCATCTCGACAACATTGTCGGCGCGGGTCACACCGATGCGATAGCAAAATTCACGCACCGCCCAGGGGGTATAACCGCGACGTCTCAGACCTGCGATGGTCGGCATGCGCGGATCATCCCAGCCTTCCACATGGCCATCCGATACCAATTGCGTCAATTTCCGCTTACTGGTAACCGTGTATTCCAGTGTCAGGCGAGAGAACTCAATCTGCTGCGGTCGTGCGGGTGTCTCGAGCTCTTCGAGAAACCAGTTATACAGTGGACGATGATCCTCAAACTCCAGGGTGCATAACGAATGGGTGATGTTTTCCAAGGCGTCGGAAATACAGTGGGTGTAGTCATACATCGGATAGATACACCACTCGGAACCGGTTTGATGATGGATGACCCCATGACGTATGCGATATAGGGTTGGATCACGCATATTGATATTGGGCGAGGCCATGTCGATCTTGGCGCGCAACACCTTTTCGCCGTCCTGGAAATCGCCACCGCGCATACGACGGAACAAATCCAGATTTTCATCCACCGAGCGATCACGATACGGGCTGTTCTTGCCTGCCTCGGTCAGCGTACCGCGGTATTCGCGGATTTGCTCGGCGTTGAGGTCACAGACATAGGCCTTGCCCTTTTTTATCAACTGTTCTGCATAGGAGTACAATTTCTCGAAGTAATCCGAGGCGAAGTACAGTCGATCATCCCAGCTATAGCCCAGCCACTTGACGTCCTTCTGGATAGCCTCGACAAATTCGAGATTCTCTTTGTGTGGATTGGTGTCGTCGAAGCGCAGGTTGCACGTTCCCTGGTAATCCTCGGCAACACCAAAGTTGAGCACGATGGACTTGGCGTGCCCGACATGCAGATATCCGTTGGGCTCGGGAGGGAAACGCGTCGCTACCCGCCCCCCGTGTTTACCGTTGGCATTGTCCTCATCGATGATGTGGCGGATGAAATTTGAGGGTTTCTTGAGGTCTGCGTCGCTCATACCGGCTTTAATCCTGATCTCGGAGGTGATTGATAATGGGGCAGAATTATATCAGCTTGTGCCCCTGAGACGACATAGCAAAAAATAGCCCGCTCCGAAGAGCGGGCTGACTCATCGCACTCCATCGCGATGATTGGGACACGGCTGCGAGCAGGAGGAACTTCGGAGGTGCTCGCGAAAGTGCCGGAGATCCGGGCAAGGGGAACTCCGAGGCCACCTGGCCGTATGGTATGCAAAGCCTGAACGGATCGGACGAGCTTCCTGACCTTATGGCCAGTTACCCTATCCTTGTATCAGGCGGAGTTACGATAAAGCCTGATCTAGCGAGTTTCAAATGGAGAAAAATGGTGACGGACGAGAATTAGTCCATATTGGCAAGCAGTAATTAATATACACAAGACAGATCGTGACCCCGTATAGTTACTGGGGTCACGGCTGTATTGGTGTTTTGTATGTATTAACTGTAGGCGAGAATCTTTTTCGGCCGCCCTCTTTTTCGGTTGGCAACCGGCAGGCCATATACCTTGGCGATACTCAGTATAAATTCGGAATTACCGGTCGCAGATTCTCTCGCAATCGCTGCGCGGATCAAATTCCACTCTTCTTTGTCTATGGGCGACAATAAATAGTGGTGGTAATTTCTCTGCTTTTCGTCTGCGGTATCTCCAAACTCATCAAAGCACTCACAGATATCCAGCCAACGATAACGATTCAAAAAGCGCTCCTGGTAACTGGACCACTTGTAGAGCTCGAAACCATCACATCCCTCCATTCTGTCGGGATGAAGCTCAATATAACGGCAACAAGCAACGAGATAACGCTTGGTTTCGATAGGGCTGGACTTATATCGCCCTTCCCATATTGTCCCCGTCTTCCCGTATTTTCGATTGATAAATCGCGTCTGACGACCTGCTAACCGTTTCATCATCAACGCGATCGCGTCAGGTTGAGAACCTGGATCGAGAATAAGATGGACGTGATTGTCAAACAGACAGAAGGCAAATACCTTCACATTGTGTTCGTACTTCAGAGACCGAAGATTCTCGATATAGTAAAGATAATCTTCATCGTCAAAAAATACCGATTCTCTGTTATGTCCACGTTGGACGATATGATGCGGATGATCTTTCACGATGACTCTGGCTTGTCTCGGCATACTACAACCTCCGCTACTGCTCAAGCCTATTATTTTTCACACTACGAAAAAGAATAAGTGCACAAGTATAAGAAAACCTGATAGGCAAATCACCCGTTTTTGTGAATATATTCTGAACAATTTTTCATTGTCCGTCCCTATTTTGAATGCCCCCACATTGGGATATCCACCTATCTCTTTTAGGTTATAGACAAGAATCATTATGCCTACCTTTAGAAAACAGTCGGTAATTTAAACTCTGTCCAAAAATAGCGCCCGTTTATTCTAAAATTTATCTATGTCAATGAAATAGCGTTGATTTTTTTTTGCTAATTTGAAGGAATAAAATAGCGCTAAATTACGTCGCAATGAATCTTCTACGAATATAGAAACATGCTTTTACGCGGGCAAAAGCGCGTGAATAATGCTTGCGATCCAAGCCCGCCGATAAATACTTATAGCGATAGTTTGTATGCTTCAAAACGCATAGCGATAAACAAGATTAAATACTGCTTGTTCAAAATTATTTTCCGGACGTTGACGATTCCTCTGCCACTCGTAGCCAAGTTCCAATTGATTCCATACAGTCTTCTGCCATTGATAATTGAACTTTATCACTGGTCTCAGGATGTACGATTCTTCGCCGCTATGGCTCACACGCACGCTGGCGATAACATTTTGGTCGATCACGAAACTCGTAACTGGCTTCATACTGTAGCGAAAATTAAAACGATAGTTTGTGGAATTCCGTGAAATAGTATACCTAACGCCCAGATCAACTCCATCATTCCAAGGTTTGTATATTTGTCGCTTCGATACAGACGCATACACGTCGGTATTAGCATCGCTATCCTTAACTTCTTTTTCGCCATCCCGATAACGATAGGAATAGATGGATCGAAAGACATCGAGTTTAATACTAAGTTGACGGGGAAAAGCGTACTCCGCGCCGGCATTGTAATATTCGCTAATACTACTATAGAGTTCCGCTCTTCTTTTTATCTCATCAATCTCTATGATTTCCTGCAATGTCGAAAACTCATCAACGCGAAATTCTCCTATCATCGCATTCTCTATCTCAAGCATCGGGCTACGACGCATTTCAGCCGTAAAATATGTAGTTAGCTTATCGAAGAAACGATAGTTCCCCTGTATAGATATAAGATTGAGTTTTTCGAAATACACATCGTAGTCTAAGGCTTGACGTACAAATCCGTTTTGGTCACTAAACGCTATTTCCTCTCCCAATGCCGCTCTCCCGGTCACATTGTTATACCGTTGGTAAGCGCCATAAGGCTGTACCTGCCATCCATTACGTCGATATATCAGGCTGGCAGTGTTTACATACTTCTCGTATTGTATTCTGTCCTTACTATCAAAGCGCACAGGAAATCCGCCAGCAACAGCCATCGCAAGACGGGAACCCAGCGCATATTCCAGGTACGCGCCGTCGTACTTACCAAACATGCCGCCATAAAGTCCTCTGTGTCTTCCCCCTCCCGCTTTCAGACCGGTACCACTATTACGATATTCGAAAAAAACATCATTAAACTCTACGCCTTCACCGGCGCGATTAACCAGGTCATAGCGTTGATCCACTGCCATATCGAAACGCCACATTTTTCGCTTGTCTGTCATGCGAGAACCGAGATTGATGCCGGATAAAACCATTGCCTGCTCCAGTCCGTTGGCATCGAGTCCACGTCGATCGGTTACCAGCATCATTTGATTTAACGCCCCATACACTTTTTTCTGTCCGGGCTTGTTCTGCTGGATCGGGTTCAAAGCTACGATAGGCGCTTTTACTTCTAATTGATTATTCAACAGTCCTGAAAGCCTCTGTCGAACGCGAACTATATTTTCGTCTTTTGGATATTCATCTAAAAATCGACGATACAAGGACGCTGCCTGAGCCTGCTGGCCGTTACGCTCTCGTGCAACGCCCAGTTTTTCCAACGCAATGGCGCTGTTGGGAGATATCTCCGCTAAAACGCCTTCTAATAATTGAATAGCGTCGTCGTAGCGTTGTTTTTGCAATGCCCTGTCAGCAATTAACAACTTCATTTGATGTTTGTAATACTTATCCTTCGCGCTCATTGACGGTGAAGAGAACACCAACGTCACCACATTTCGCGTTAGCCCGTGGTGAACGCGCGTACGCAGCGGATTGACGAATTGCATATCAAGCGAAATCTTTCCCTTTTTTGTTTTTACGTCAAACGATTTAACAAGATTTTGTTTTTTCAATTCCTCTAGTACCAATTTCAGATTGGCATTGTCGCACTTTCGCCTTAGTTTGAAAGAAAGTGCGAGTCTTTCCTGAACACGATCTTCTATTTGATCATGAGCAATACTGATCTTACTCGCAAGTTCCAACTCCAACATACGAAGCGCGTCATTTCCGTATGTGTCGACTTGTTGAAAACACATATGGGAAGTGGCGTAGGTTCTGGGCGTAACACCAAAAACCAAGACTAGTGAAAATAGGAGGACAAATTTTTTCATTACCAGTCCCTCGATGAAGACGAGTGTTTGCCGCTGCGTCTGGTTAGAATACGTGTGAACGTATTATCACTATAAAGATGACATGCACCGGAACAATCACGGAGCTCGCTTACTGTGTAAAATATTGTTGTAGGTACTTGCGTCTTTTTGTGTTGCGTGACTTCATAATCACCTGCATGACAGCCAGCGCAGTCCGGCGCATAGGCTGGAGATCGCCATGGAATGACTTCGCTATTACTGGTATGACACGCCACGCATAGACGCCCTGCATGCCCGCCAGGATAGTTTGTCGATTCATGGGTAAAGAGTTTTGTCGGTGTCCAGCCGGTAGTGCTATGACAACGATCGCAGGCCGCCGTGGTGACAAAGTGAGAAGTCGAGTACTTCACCGCATAGGTGCCATTATGGCAAGTTGCGCACGCGAGGCTGGTCTGTGAGTGATTAAACGTACTAGGCCTCCAGGCACTGCTTCGGTGACAAGCGCTACAATCCAATGTGGTAGGAATATGCGTGTTCGTTTTGCCGGTGGCAGTAGTTCCGTTATGACACGTCTGACAATCGCTGGTTATACCCACATGACTGAAGTTCACATTGGACCAGTTCACAGTATCGTGACAATCCCCACAGCTATCACTGCTTGCGATATGCGTCGGTCCCTTACCCTGAACGCTGACGTTATTATGACAAGTTACACAACTCACAGTCGCATCGGCATGATTAAAGGTCGCGTTTGTCCATAGAGGATAGGAGTGGCAGTGAGCACAGTCGTTGTTACTCGCAATATGCGTCGGTGTCTTACCAGTCGCATAAGTATTGTTGTGACAGGTAAAACAACTTGTCGTAATTGTGCTGTGATTGACAGTTGCCCCCAACCAACTTGAGGTCGAAGTATGACAGCTAGCACAGTTGTCATCGCTAGGTATATGAGTAACAGGTTTTCCAGAACGAATGACATTATTGTGACAATTTGAGCAACCAACTGTTGCATCAGCATGACTAAAAACCGCGTTCGTCCAAACTGGATACGTATGACAGTGCGCACAATCGTTGTTGCTCACAATGTGATTGCTATTTTTACCCGTCGCGTAGGTCCCGTTGTGACAGGTGAAGCAAGTAGCTGTCAACACATCATGATTAACTGTTGCCCCGATCCAGGTGCTCGTTGAACGATGACAGGCTGAGCAATCGTCTCCGCTTGGAATATGTGACGGACTCTTTCCCGGCTTTATGACATTGTTGTGACACTGTACGCAAGCAACAGTCGCCTCAGCATGGTCAAATCGCGCGCCAGTCCATAGCGGATAGGTGTGACAGTGAGCACAGTCATTATTGCTGATAATGTGTGTCGCTGACTTTCCAGTGGCGTATGTGCTGTTGTGGCAGGTAAAACAGGTAACACTTAGCGTATCGTGATTCACGCGTGCCCCGAGCCAACTCGTCGTCACGGTATGACACGATACGCAATCATCACCACTTGGAATGTGAGTGGGCGTCTTACCCGAACGAATCACATTGTTGTGACACTGCACACAGGCAACAGTTGCCTCTGCATGATCAAATCGCGCGCCTGTCCACACCGGATAGCTATGGCAGTGGGCGCAATCGTTATTACTGACTATGTGTATCGCGGGCTTGCCACTGGCAAAGCTGCCGTTATGACAGGTGTAGCAATTACTGGTCAAACTATCATGATTTACCCTCGCGCCAAGCCAGCTAGCTGTCGAAGTATGGCATGAGGCACAATCATCGCTACTTGGAATATGCGAAGCGCTCTTACCCGATCGAATCACATTGTTGTGGCACTGAATACAACTCACAGTAGCGTCTGCATGATCGAAACGTGCATTTGTCCATAACGGATAGCCATGGCAATGCGCGCAATCGTTATTGCTGATGATGTGATTGGCGGACTTGCCTGTTGCGCCTGTACCGTTGTGGCAATTGAAACATCCACTACTGATGGCATCATGGTTGACTGTAGCACCGATCCAGCTGGTTGTTGTATGGCAACTGCTGCAATCGTCACTACTCAGTATATGATCGGTCCCCTTGCCCTGTCGTATTACATTATTGTGACATTGAGAACAGGCGACGGTTGCTTCACTGTGATCAAAACGTGCGCCAGTCCAGTTGGGATAGCTATGGCAATGGGCACAATCATTGTTAGTAATGATGTGTGTATTGGATTTTCCTGTCGCATAGGTATTGTTATGACAGCTAAAACAGGCCATCGAGATGGTAGCATGATTCACCTGAGCACCGATCCAGCTAGACGTTGAACTGTGACAACTGCCACAGTCGTCACCACTCGGGATATGTGTAGCCGTCTTACCAGACATAATCGTATTGTTATGGCACTGCACACAGGCGACCGTCGCATCCACATGGTCAAATCTTGCATTCGTCCAATTCGGATAGCTATGACAATGTGCACAATCATTATTACTGACGATATGATTGTTCGGTTTGCCAGTGGCCTGCCCACCGTTGTGACAACGGAAACAATTCGTGCCAACCGTACTGTGATCGACGGCTGTTGCATTCCAGTTCGCCGTTGTATGACAAGTCGCGCAACTGTCACTACTCACAATATGATTGGCGGGTTTGCCTTGCACAATCGTATTGTTATGACATACCGAGCACTCGGCACTGGTTTCAGCATGATCGAATACCGCATTTGACCAGGCAGGATAACGATGACAGTGCGCACAATCATTATTGCTAATTATATGGTTCGCTGTCTTTCCACCGGCTATAGCGCCGTTATGGCAGGTAAAACAGTTGTCGACAATAAGGCTATGATCGACCTGAACCGGCGTCCAACTCGTCGTGTTATGACAGTTCTCACAACTACTACTGCTGGCGACATGATTTGTCGGCTTACCTTCCCGAATTGTGTTGTCGTGACACTGGGCGCACGGCGTCGTGACATTACTATGACTAAAACGCGCGTTTGTCCATTGTGGGTAACTATGGCACTGGGCGCAGTCGTTATTGCTTACGATATGATTATTGGTCTTGCCCGTAGCGTCACGTCCGTTATGGCAGGTATAACAATTATTGCCGACGCTAGCATGGTCAACCTGTGCCTGACTCCAGGACTGGCTCGTATGACAGCTTTCGCAGGTGTTACCGCTGGCGATGTGATCAGAAGGTTTGCCTTCGACAATGGTGTTGTTATGACATTGAAAACAACCTGTACTTACGCCACTATGATCGAATCTCGCACCTTTCCATCGCGGATATTGATGACAAAGAGCACAATCATTACTACTGATTATGTGCGATTCATTCTTACCTGAGGAAATTGATCCGTTGTGGCAACTGTAACAGGCATCGCCAACGACATCGTGGTTAACGCGAGCACCAGTCCATACCGTGGTGTTATGGCATGATTCACAATCGTTTCCGCTGGGAATATGATTATTCGGTTTACCTCCAACGATTGCATTGTTGTGACATTGGACGCAATTGCTTGTTGTTTCATTATGCGAGAATTTTGCACCACGCCAGCTTGGATAGCTATGGCAACTGGCACAATCGTTATTGCTTACAATATGCGTATTATGCTTACCGGTAGCATCTTTGCCATTGTGACAGGTAAAACAGCCACTACTGATATTACTGTGATCAACCTTTCCACCTTTCCATGAGATAACGCTGTGGCAGTCGCTACATTGATTGCCTGATTGAATGTGACCGGCCTGCTTTCCTGTGGCATAGCCTCCGTTGTGGCAGGAATAACATTGATCTCCGACGAAACTATGATCTACACGCGCGGGTTTCCACTTACCTGTCTGGTGACATTGTTCACATTGATTGGAGGCAGGCAAATGATTCTTGTCTTTACCCTTGGCAAAGCTGCTATTGTGACAGGTAATACACGCCTGTCCCTGGTTGTCATGATTCATCTGCGCGTCCGTCCATCCACGCGTAGAATGACAGTCAACGCAAGCGTTCGTGGAAGGAATATGCTCTTTTGGTTTACCACTGACAATTTGATTGTTGTGGCAAGATAGGCAGTCATCGCCGGACTGCTGGTGCTCATATTGAACCGGCGACCAGCGTGTCTGATTGTGGCAGTCACCGCACTGGTTATTGCTCGGAATATGTAGATTCGGTTTGCCGTTAGCGTTCACGTTATTGTGGCAGATAAAACACTCGAAATCTTCCTGGTGGGAAAAGCGCGCCGGCTTCCAGGACAAGGTACCGTGACAGGTATTACAATCGCTACGCACTTGAATGTGGTCGTGCGGCATTTCTCCGGCAATGCCCATTTTGTGACAAGACTGACAGCTACCACGCATGGAATCGTGGTCAACCGTCCGCGTTTTCCATGAAAATACGGTATGACAGTTATCGCAGGTATGGTCACTGGGAATGTGTTGTGTATGCTTCCCACTGGCACGATTGCCGTTATGACATGACTGACATCTTACCGGCGTACCACGAAACACGCCTCGCTGGTGACATTCTTCACAAGCCGTTGCCGCGTGGCGGCCGTTTAACGGAAATCCGGTTTCAAAGTGATCAAAATTGGCGTTAAACGCCAGGCTTTCACTGGAAAAAAAGAACGAGGAAAACGATATCAGTGTCAGCATCATCAGTTGCACAACAATAGAATGCGTGCTGCGGTGTATCCTTGCTATTTGCATCTTTTACATCCCTAATTTCATCGTTCGCCTCGAATGTCGTCGGCGATTCCTCTAGTCAAATTGCACTTCTTTGAAGGTTTTTTCGTTATGGCAATTTCCACAGTTGCTTCCAAACTGTCCGTCATGCATATCATTCTGAAGATGACAGCTAACACACTCGTCATCAATCTCGCGACTACCTTTTAGATGACAGGCATAACAGGTCTGCTTCTTGTGTTTTCCCTTTAATTCAAAATCGGTCTGGCGATTGTGATCAAACTTCCACGCCTTCCAGTCGGCTACCAGATGACAATCGGCACATTTGTCCCCAAACAGTTTTTCGTGAACCTCTGGATCCTTGTGACAGCCTTTGCACTTGTGTTCGGTATCGACATACTTCTGATCTTTGTGGCACTGTTCACACATAACAGTTTGATGCACACCGACGAGTGGGAAGTCGGTCAGACCATGATCAAATTTCACTGTATCTATCCATTGCGTGGACGAATGACATTGTTGGCAACGCTTACCTAGCTCTTTATCATGCACATCGATCGCGCGGTGGCATGAGTAACAATCCGCCGGGAGTGAATACAGCTTCCCCGTCTTTACATGGCAGTAGCTACAGTCAATATCCTTATGCTTACCAGTCAGTTCGAAACCAGTAGTTTCATGCTCAAACTTCTGTTTATCCCAGGCACGAGGACTATGGCAGGTCTCACACTTTTTTCCGAATCTGCGCAGATGTTTATCCCTAACATCGTGACAACTGACACAGGTCTTTTTGAGACTGACTTCGTAAGCATCCTCAACATGACAGTTCTCACAGGCAACGCTTTTGTGTTTGCCATTTAGATCGAACTTGGTGTCCTTATCATGATCGAATCGAATCTTTCCCCACGCATCCTCTTTGTGACACTTATCGCACTTTGTCCCCATGCGCCCACGATGCACGTCTGTTTTTTCATGGCAACTATGGCAACTGACTTTCTCGAAGGTATATCGATTGGCAGGGTGACAAGACGCGCAGGCGACTAAACGATGCGAGTCTTTTAACGTAAACTTCGTTTTGTCATGTTGAAAATCAGCAATCCGCCATTGATTATCGACATGGCAATCCTGACACCGATTTCCGAAATATCCGTCATGCGCGTCCTGTTCCTTATGGCACTCGGCACAACTATACTTTGCCTCATGATATTTCTTACCCTTCTTATGGCAGGCATCACACTCGACAAATGCGTGAGTGCGATTCAGAGGGAAGTCGGTATCGTCGTGATTGAATAGACGTTCGTCCAGTAAAATCAAAGCCTGATTATCCTCACCCAAATGTTCACGATGACATTCCCTGCAATCTCGTTTGCGTATCGTTTCATTTTTTCCGTGGTAACCGCGCTTTTCCAACAAATCGTTGCGTATATTGCGATGATCGTGACAATCAACGCACAGACGATTTTGCGCTCCTTTATCAAACATCACGTGGCAGTTATTACAATCCTCAGCAAATTTGGTATGCACTTTCGCCAGCTTTCCCGGCATAAGTGAACGCTCCAACATATTGGCGATATCAGCATCCGCAATCGTTGCCCAACACAAGGTCACAAACACCCAAACAACATAGAAACCAGGACGCCGCATTTAGTACACATGAACCGCAAATACATGTATTGAACCGCTAGCAAAAAGCAGAACCAAAAGCGGCATGTGCGCATAACGCCAGATGCGGAAAAAGGACTCATAAATGCGCAGATATATCAGGCGATGCAAGGTATCCAGATAGTGATTCATTAACGACCTTGCCACATCATCCAAATCCCTGGACAGCTCACGCAGCATTTTTCGGCGAGTCAACGGAAACGACAAATAGGTCAACATGGCAGATGACAAAGTAAACCGTCTTTGCAAAAATTTTTCGCGCATTTCCTGCGTACGCTGACTTATTGCGCTGCTACTCTCGAAGGAACTCAGTTCCTCTTCTATGCCCATCGCTATTAAATGACGATTGCCTATTCCATAATGAATTCTTGTGTATAGAAAACGACCGATTACACCGCTGACGAAGACCAGTAAGGCTGACACCAGGGCAACACCGCCATTGATTGAACCGATGTGGAAAGTACTGTGAATGACAATCAGATAAACCCCGACAACGCCAAACACAATGTGAAGAGAAAGTGATCTGAGCAACAGTCCTTTTTGGCGTAGACCGGAGGAATGTTTCACAAAGGCATAGGCATAGGCGAAGAGCATGAGTATGCCGCCAGTCAATCCCAGGCCGTAGCCAAAACCTTCCTCAGGGACATAATATCGCTCGTCCCAGTACACCCGGCCAACGCCAAAGAGCACGATCATACTGCCCAGTAAGCACAAGGAAATCATTACTGATCGCGTTGTTTTGACGCCGCGTTTGCCTGTGTTTTTTGAGCCGGCGTGACTCAATTGCACGACAGGCATATTTCCATTGTTTCCCATATTTCCTTTCTTCCCTGCAGACTGTTTGTCTGCCCTTACTTTGGCAGAAATTTTCACTGGTTTTTATTGTTTAATTTACAAAGACATAGAATAACTTCACAGACGTTAGCCAATACTGAGTATGCTGATTGGCATTTCCCTCGCTAACGAGAGGAAACTG
Source organism: Gammaproteobacteria bacterium (assembly GCA_029881255.1). Classification (NCBI taxonomy): domain Bacteria; kingdom Pseudomonadati; phylum Pseudomonadota; class Gammaproteobacteria; species Gammaproteobacteria bacterium. The sequence continues at coordinate 111,256 of JAOUMY010000008.1, forward strand.
TCATTTGCGTTGCCCCCTGTTTCCATTGCGATTATGATACCAATTTTGTGATTTTTTTCTCAAATATTATTTACCGTATAGAAGGGGAAATAACATGAGTGAAAGCTGGGAAACGCCAGCGCTGGTCAGTTTGTATCTGCTGCCTTTTCTCGGACTGGTGTTATGGCAAACCTCACGGAGACGCCAGATCAACCGCAGCAACAAGGCTCAAATTGATGAGAACAAAGCGAGCGGCCTCACCCAACCCGCCTCGCTGCATCCGGTTATCGACAAGAATCTTTGTATCGGATGTAACTCCTGTGTCGCAGCCTGCCCCGAAGGCAATGTGTTAGGCATCGTCGACGACAAAGCTGAGCTGGTAAACCCGACCTCATGTATCGGTCACGGAGCGTGCGCCCGTGCCTGTCCCATGGGCGGCATACGCCTGGTGTTTGGTAGTGCGGAGCGCGGCGTTGACATACCTCTACTTAGCGAAAATTTTGAGTCCAATGTTCCTGGGATTTTTCTCGTCGGTGAAGTGGGTGGAATGGGATTGATCCGGAATGCCATGGAACAAGGCAAGCGAGCCATAGACTACATACGCAATATCATCAACAAAAGTGACCGCAAATCACTCGACGTTCTGATAGTAGGCGCTGGTCCTGCCGGTATCTCCGCAAGCATTGCTGCCAAATACTATGGATTGCGGTATCGCACCATCGAGCAACAAAGTTTTGGTGGGACCGTTGCGCACTATCCGCGTGGAAAACTCGTTATGACGCAACCGGTGGACTTACCCGGCATCGGCAAGATTCGTATTGGAGAAATCAAAAAGGAAGATCTGTTATCCATTTGGGAAGATTTGAAATCGCGTGCAAATATTGAAATTCATTATCAGGAATCGTTTGTGTCGCTTGAAAAAGACGGCGCAAATTACCGTATAACAACCACTGCAGGCGAATTTGTTTGCAAAACGCTAGTGTTTGCAATTGGTAGGCGTGGTACGCCGCGCAAACTTGAAGTCCCCGGCGAATCTGATTCGAAAGTTGTCTATTCACTGGTTGATCCAGCACAGTATCGCGGACAAAAGGTATTAGTCGTAGGTGGTGGTGACAGTGCGCTTGAGGCGGCGATTGCCCTGGCCGAAGAAGCCAACACCACGGTGACCTTGTCCTACCGGGGCGATGCCTTCAATCGCGCAAAGTTAAAGAATCGCGATCGTCTAAAAAAACATGTGGACAAGGGACGAATTCGACTACTTCTCAGTTCAGTTGTGGAATCTATCCATAGTGACAAGGTGACAATCAAATTAAAAGAAGAACTGTTGACGCTTGAAAACGACGCCATACTCGTTAGCGTGGGCGGTATACTGCCTACCAAAATGCTTACCGATTTGGGAATCGAAATAGAAACGAAATTTGGTACGGCATAAATACTCGCTCATCCCTGAAACGCGTTTGCAAACACCTGTTGCTGAAACCACAGGATGGACGGATACGCAGAAATCCAGATCCAGAAGAAGCGATTCAAGCCAAACAAACAGGCATTCGTAAAATGAAAAATGGCAGTTATACACAAGGCAATCGTCAGCGCCGTCTGGGCGAACAGGGCCAATGGGAATAATAATTCAAATCCCATCACGCTCCATGACATTACAAAAAGCAACCGCGGGTGATTGGCCCAGCCACGAAGCGACTCGCTCACCGGATATACAGAGAAGCGAAAAACGTCTTGTAAGGCAAGCCCATTACGCCATTCTGGATTAACGACTTTTACCCAGCCCGAAATAAAATAGGATAAAGTCAGTTGCAGGGCGAGATAACCGATCGCTAATTCACGCCAATCATCATTTGGTGCGATATGCACCAAAAACAGACACCAAAGCATCAATAGCCCCATGCGATCGGCACCGCCGTTATACGGCCCCTGAAACCGATGCAGTAGCGCCAGGGCCAATACAAACAATAAACTCAGCACCCCACTGGGATATATATCAGCGATGAGCAACAGCGCCAACAAAAGACGGGGAAAATGGAGTATTTTCTCGCTGCGAAACGATCTCAGGTGCTCAATACTTTGCAGTGCGAATGCAAACCCCAACAATATTTCTGAGAGGCGCATCGCATCGACAAGATTCATGGTTCTTCCTGAGCCGGGAGCGATCTGATGTCGGAATAGAATACCACTTCTTCAGTCAGTTGCTGCCCTTCACGTGACACCAGTAGTAAACGAAACTGTATTGCCGAATATTGCTTACGGGATATGCTGCTGTCAGCATTGAGATCTGCCAGGATACGCATAAAGATCTCGTTCTCACTATGAGGAGTTGGATTAATGAGAAGTCGCTCGGAACAACTCACCACAAATAGTGATGCATTCCAATAGGGATTCCATATCATACGCCTGAGCATGGAAGCGAAACTAATATGGGCAGGCTTGGGCCGATACTCTTGCCAGTGAGACGCCGAGGAAGTTCGTGATTCTAACAAAGCAAACTGAACGCGTGGGGATGGGGCAATAAAATCAAAAAACCGCCACGAGGGAATAACAGCCGGTAACAGTAGTTTAAATGTCCGCCAAATCACACCCATCACTTGTCAATCCGTATCGATAAATTGCGTCATCCCCTTCTCACGCGCGACATCACGTTGAGTTTTGCCAAAAAGGTTTTTCATCTTCGTACCCGCACCTGCCTTTACCAGTTGCTGCGCTGCGAGCCCCTGATCCGCATCCAGGGCGATATGTAAAGCGGTATCTCTGGCGCTGTTTTCCAAATCGAGCAATTCTGCCTCTGACAAAAGTCGCCTGATCAAGACCACGTTTCCAGACTTTGCAGCAAAGTGTAGTACACTGTCGCCCTGCCTGGTACGTAGCTCAGTTTTTGCGCCCTTGTTGAGTAATAGCGTGGCCACGTCATAACGCTGTTGCCTGACACTTTCCATTAAAGGGGTGACCCCTGCACGATCTGCTATGTCGATATCTGCACCGTGCCTGACGGCATATTCCAACATGAGACGATTTCCATCCCGAGCTGCCTGCCATACCACGCCTCTACCATGCTTGTCCTGCCAACTCCAGGGATTGATTTGTTTTCCCAACTGAGCGGCAAGCCCAGTTTGCTTGTTCACTACCGCATAGGAGAAAACTTCATAGTATGCATCCAGCGTCTCACCAAGCGCTCCCGCCTCAATGAGTGTAGAAAGCAGTTCCGCATAGCCGTATTCGAGCGCTAACATTAAGGCCGTTCGTTTATTGTGATCGATAAGCCCGGCATTGGCACCGCGTTTTAACAATAACAGTGCTATATCCCTATTTCCGATGCGTACTGCATGCATGAGTAAGGTCTGCTTACGAGTATCACGGCTATCCACATGCATGCCCTTGTCCAAAAGCAACTGCACAATTTCTAATTTCCCTGCCTGTATGGCGACAATAGCGCAACGTACGCTGGCCTCATCAACAGGTAGTAGTTTTTTCTTTTCAAGTGCCAGGCGTAAAGTCGACACGTCACCCTGCCAGGCGGCATTCATCCACTCGTCCCAGCCGCTACTCTTGCGATGACGACTTTTAGCTAACCAGGAATAATCAAGCTCTGCCCGTATCTCCTCTTTGTCTTTGCCCAGTAGCAAACCTTTTTGCGCCAGATACGCACCCAACTGTGGGTTGGCTTCACTCAATCGATACATATCCATGCCGTGATTGTCCACGGCGTAGAGGTTTGCGCCGTGCTTAATCAAAAGATTAATCGCTTCGATAAACCCGTTTTTCATCGCTATAAGAAGCGCGGTTTCTCCTACTCTATTCCTGGTTTCAAGCATCGCTCTCTGGCCGATCAAATACTCAACTAAAGAGTATTGTTGATGACGTATCGCGACCATTAGTGGCGTGTCACCATTGCTATCCTTGGTATCAATTGCATAGCCCTGGGCCAATAGGCGCTCGACCAGAAGTTGACTGCCTGACTTGGCAGCCGCCAGCAGTATTCTCTCTCCGAAACTGGTATCCTCGTGCAAGGCTTTAGCGCCTCGCCACAATTTTTCCGCCTGATCTAAACGATTCGCTTGTAATAATCCGACAATAATCTGCTCCAACATCCCGATACCTGGAGTCGCAATCTCAACAAAACGTGCCTGCGATTCTCCTTTATCCTCTGGGAAATAGTTGCGTACATATCGCAATACATCCTCTAAAATCGACTCCGATAAACGATGTTTTTGCAGTAGCAATAAAACAATTTCACTCTTCTTCTCTCTGATTAATGCATTTAAAATATAAGAAAGTTGTTCTGTTTCCAGTTGTAGTCCGGCATCGAGCAACAGCGACACGGTATCCTTGTGCATTTCCCGCAAGCCATAATAGAGCGCATTGTAGCCAAATTTGTCAGCCAAATAATTTGAATGCCCTGCCTGTAACAGTTGCTTAGCAGCATCGGTGTTACCCGTTAAAGCAGCGATGTGCAGTGCGGTACGATTATTGGCGTCGAGAAGATCAGCGGGAAAATTCGTTTGCTGTAACTCACGTACGTATACACCTGATTTTCTTGCTGCTGCCAGATGCATAAAGGATTGCTCGTAGCTACTTCGAAATGTTTTGTCTATCTTCTGATCTTTTAGTACAACGGATACCGATATCTCGTCGCCAAAACGTAAGGCATCGGCCAGGACTTCTTCCCGTATATCTCGGGCATCAGGATCATGTTGCCACGATGACACGAATTGCAAATACTGCTTTGAGCGCAGCAGACTGGTATAAAACGCATGAGGATGTGCTGATTGCGTTTGTTTATTTTTCACTCCACGCAAACGGGCAATCAGAGCATCGCTATCGACGCCTTTTGTTGCAGACGTGGAACAGCTTGCCAGCGCTTTTTTCATGGCCTCATCGTCTGGATTGAACTCCAGCACTAAACGCTCCATCGTCTTGTGCGTGTCCTGATAGCCATTGCCCCAGGCACACAGCGCCCATTTTCGAGCGCCCACCATGTCTTTTTGGGTCCCCTGTCCGTTTCTCAACATACTCGATAAGGCAAATTGCGCCGGCGCATACCCCTGTTTTGCGGCATAGGTATATAACAGATAGGCCTTTGCATCGTCACGAGCCAGTCCGCGCCCTTTACGAAACATCTCTCCAAGCGAATGCATTGACGCGACATCTTTATTCTTCTCGCCCGATCGCCATAGTTCGATCGCCCTGGCATAGTCCCCGTTTTTGTATGCCTGCTCGCCTTCCTGGTGAAAATCACGCGCGGACACACTGTCGAAGAACATCAACAAAACCATGCATTGAAGGGCTGATTTGAACCAATATTTCATAGATTTCCTTCGATTCTCTCGCCAGGCTTTATGGTTAACCATCAATTTTACCAGTTGATACTTTTTCACTCAGGTCTTTAAATATAAATCGATTGCCGGAAGCAATTTTCTCACCATTCAAGCCAAGGAGTATGGTATGCAATTTTTTCTGGATTTCAATGTAGAGTATGGGGCTCATATGAGCCAAAACGATCTTTTTTCGACCTGGTCGCGGGAGGCCGATGTGGCGCTTGGCGCAAAAGCCGCCGGGGTAGTCGAAAACCTGTGGAAGTGCGTCGGGGAACGACGAGTGATCGCCGTCGTAAATGTTGAAACACCGGATCAACTCGATCAGATTTTGATGGATCTTCCCATCATGAAAGAAATGGGACAGTTTGTTCGGGTAAATGTCACGCCTCTGCGTCGTTATGAAGACTTCGCCAGCGACGTTGGTAAACGACTACGAGACAACAATTAAGATAGGCCGGGCCCGTCGATGGCTTTTATTGGCGGGCCGGGATTTCTCTATTCCTTGCTACTATTCATCAAGCTGTCTAATTCGCCGTCCATTTTCATCATGGTCAGTTCGCTAAAACTGCCTATCCATTCCCCTTGCACGACAATCTGGGGCACGCTGCGAGAACCATTGCTGATTTGCAACATTTCCACCAGCCAGGCGCGATTCTGATCGACCCTTTTTTCTTCAAACGAGATGCCCCATTTGGTCAACAATGCCTTGCTACGCTCACACAACGGACAGGTGCCGGTGCTATAAATGACAACTGATGTCATAGTCGTATATCTCTCAAAGTCAGTAAATAATTTTCAGGAGAGGCCGAAGAATAGCATTTATTTGCGCAATTTACAGAGCTATCATGCCTGTAGATTCATTTATCGTAAAATGTTGGGTAAACCATGTACAGAGAAATTATCAATATCAGTCAAGGGCGTGCCGCCTCAGATGGCGCAGGCGTGAAACTTACCCGAGTTTTCGGCGGTAGTCGAAATGCAGAACAGACCGATCCGTTTCTTATGCTTGACGCCTTTGGTTCAGATGAAGCGGCAGATTATATTGCGGGCTTTCCCTCACACCCACACCGAGGCTTCGAAACAGTGACCTATATGCTGGAAGGACGAGTGCTGCACGAAGACCATCTCGGCAATCGCGGCTTGCTGCAAAACGGAGATGTTCAGTGGATGACTGCAGCGCGAGGCATCATACATTCCGAAATGCCGCAGCAGGAAGAAGGTCGCATGAGCGGTTTCCAGTTGTGGGTGAATCTACCAGCGGCTGAAAAATTAAAAGATCCCAATTACCGCGACATCGCCTCTGCCGATATCCCTACCCGTACAGTTGAAAATGTATTTTATAAAATCATCGCGGGAGATATTCAATTGGCTGGGGAAGCTATTCACGGCGCGGTGAGTGGCCTTTCCACGCGTCCTGTATTCGTCGATATTCATTTCAAAGAAGACCAGCATATTGAACTCGACATTCCCTATGACCACACCTTGTTGGTCTATGTGTATCAGGGACGTGCCAGTGGCGGCAGTCGCAAAATCGAGATTAGCAATGGCCAGCTCGCACTGTTCAATCGCGAAGGAAAACTGGCATTAGACGGAGATAAAGGAACACGACTGATTGTGCTGGCAGGCAAACCACTCAGAGAACCGGTTGTTCAATACGGTCCTTTCGTGATGAATACGGTAGAAGAAATCGAACAGGCCATCCAGGATTATCAGAGTGGTACACTCACTCAGTGATGGATTAGTCGAGCGAGGCCGATTGGCTTTGGACCTGTAATGGCACCATGAAACCGTCACCACCGACGCCTTGCCCAATTAGTGTAAACGACTTTCCGTTGAGCCACTGTCTGGCACTACCACTACCCTCTACCTGCCATTTCAGGGTGACACGCTTACCACCAGGAAGAACTTCAACAGTAAGAGGCATAAGACGCGACATCAAATCCAGTTCTTCAACGTCTTTCATGTGGAAATGAACATAATTCAGATCAACACCGCCGTGGTTTGTGAGCGTTATAGCAAGTTCGAGATCAGATTTTCCGGCAAAGCCGTCTGTTGCCGAAAGGACCTGGTGTTCCGCAGTGACAATACCTGCCTGAACAAGAGATGGAAGGAGTAGACACCCCAAGAGGATTGAAAACATTGTTTTTTTTGTTTTTGGCATAATTACCGCTCATGATTTGGGTGGAGTGAAACCCATGCTAGAAGCGACGCATGAAGCTCGGCTTATGCCTGTTAGTGTTTCAAAGCCCAGCTATAGGCATCGAGATCCAGCGCGATTTCGAGCAACTTGTCTGTACCGATCAGCAGTAATGCATGAACCAGGACTTCTGCATCACTCAGTCGCTGTTTTTGACAACCCGCCAGCTTGACCAGATAGCGAACCAAACCTGCATCCAGGCTAACGACATCCCCCAGCTCTTTTAGTGAGGCCTTATTATGGATAAGTGCTGATATACGCTTACCCAGGCTACGACGATCATAGTACGCCGCTTTCTTTTCAGACTTAGACATCATAGACTTAGCATTCAAAACGCTGTGTCGGCGATGAGAATTACAAATACTTGACATAATCGTGCTCCTTTCCTTCACTTGGGAATTATTTCCCAATCTACGTTTTATATGGCGGCGCGTCAGTGAAAAAGTGTAGACCTGATCTTTCGATTTTGTGACATTTTTCCCAAATGCCTTGAATTCATAGACTTAGTCCTGACACAGCAAAACTTTCATGGAAGGATTTCACGCGTGAACACAAAAGATAACACTTTGAATATATTTAGCTTTATTAAGACAGTAGTCGTGACTGGACTCTTGCTTGCGTCAGTTTCACTGCAAGCGGCGGTCGTTAAAACGGGCGATATAGTCGATATTCAATACACCTTGACGCTAGTCAATGGAAAACAGATCGCCGCCAGTCGCACCGGGCAGCCAATGCGGGTTGAAGTTGGCAAGAACACGACGTTTCCATTGGTAGAAATCACTTTACTGAACATGAAGGTTGGTGACGAAAAAAAGGTTATTTTACAGCCGAAGCATGCCTATGGGCTGATTGATCCAAAGCGTATTCGAACGGTTGATTTGAATAAGTTACCGAAAAAATCCCGCAAAGTAGGGGCGACACTGTTTGCCACTGCGCCTGACGGTAAAGAACAGGAAGTCCTGGTCCAGTCTATCAATGGAGACAAAGCCGTACTGAATTTTAACCACCCCCTGGCAGGACAGACGTTGTTTTTCAATATGAAGGTCTTATCCATAAAGCCTAAATGAAACCACTTTTGTTAACGCTGTTATTGCTACTTGCCAAAGTCGCGACTGCCGGCCCTTCAGGCCTTTATGTTTTTGGAGATAGTCTTTCAGATACCGGCAACTTTAAGCTCTTTTTGGGTGATTTATACAACGCCAATTTTGATGTCTACTACAATGGTCGTTTTTCCAACGGCCCGATTTACGCCGATTTTCTTGCGGAAACCTTTGGCCTTTCCATAAATCCTTCGCTGAATAATGGTAGCAATTACGCGCGTGGCGGAGCCACCGCTCGTGACTTGGATGAGCAAATTGACTGGTTTTTGAGGGTTTCCAACAATAGTGCGCCGCAGGACGGACTATATATCGTCTGGATTGGCGGAAACGATGTTCGGCTTATTGTAGATCAACAAAAAGAGCCGGAAAGTATTGTAGATACCGTCTCCGATCTCAAAAATGCGATTGTCCAACTCCATACGACAGGCGCACGCTTTATTCTCGTGCCAACAATCCCCGACCTGGGCCTAGCGCCTTACTATCGTGAAATCGATCAGACTCAGTCCACATTACCAGACGTCGCGACAGAGATTTCCGTTGAGCTTAACTTACAAGTGGAAACAATGCTTAAGGAGCTTGCCCTGGAGGGGATAGATACGATACGCGTCGACACTTTCGACATTATGCGCGAAATCAATGCCGATCCCGGTGTTTACGGATTTACAACAACAGATCTACCCTGTTTTTCCGGCAGTCTTTTGTCTACCGACAGTTCGACTTCTGAAATATGCGAATTCCCAGACGAGTATCTTTTCTGGGACACATTACACCCGACATCAAAAGCACATCGTATTATTGCGGACAAAATGATTGAAGCCATACCAGAGATTCAAAGACTTCCACAGGAAAAATGGTTTCTTGGACTAGATGCTTTAGAATTGGTGCTGATTTGTCTAATTTCTACAATCTTTCGAAGAAAGCAGCCGCCAGATTTACGGAGTCCATTACCGCATACAACATCTGGCGACTGTTAGGGCTGCTCTTTTACAAACATTCCATGCCGTCTACTTTCTTACATTAATCGTATTTGATGCTGCGTATACTGTTGATTAGAAATACCATATCTCTAGCGATCTCGCTTTTTCAAGACGTTGAATCTGAAAAATCCGAAACAACTTTTCGAGAGCCTGTGTTATTACACAGAATATCAACAGCATGAAAAAGGGAAAGGTGTTATTGAGGTATCAGAAACATTTCGTGATCGTGACTTCCCTTTCCCCCCACACGTTATAGTTTTTGTAGAATAAGTATACATCTCACTCATATTTGGTCAAGTTATTTGCTGTTTTTTACCTCATTTATTCCGACTGGTTCCTATTCAAAAGTAACGATACGTGTTGCAAGTGCTTTCTCTGTATTTCCCCCGTCGCAAATTTGTTTCTGTCGTGAACAAACAACAAGTTAAGTAATTTTCTGTTGCAACAAAACGTGACAGGTTCGTCACTATCAAATTGACCCAATCCATAAAGTTTTGGTTCACCTCTGCCGTTATGCAATGTCAGTAATAAAACTTAATACACCAGAACTGATTTCACATATCGACGAGGATTTCTAGAATGAAACGGATGGTAAGCCTGTTTTCCCTAATGATTATAATCGCCATTTTTAGTGGTTGTTCGGCAAAAATCAGTGGCGTTGTTCGTCTTATCGACGCGAACTCCACACCTATCGCAGACGAGGTTCCGAGTGGGATCGTTGTGAATATGATCAATACATCGGGATCGCTGGAGTCTGCTTCTCACTCTGTAACTACGAATGAGAAGGGTGAATTTATTTCAGAGAAAAAGAAAATTCTCCCTGGTGTATATAAAGTCGAAACGCAGCGTATAGGTTACAAAAGTACGACGCAAACCGTGGAAGTGGGCAAATTCAGCCACCGCAAGTTAGAACTGTTCCTAAGACAGATTAAAACTAACCGCTCCAGGTCTGTAAAAACCGATAACAGTGATGCGAACAAAATCATCAATCCTGGTGAAGTGAATATTCAGCCACCAAGCATGTAAAACGAGACACTGCTCAATTCACTGAGTATACGTCACATTTTTGTGCTTAAAAATTACATCGAAAATGGAGTCTAGTCATGTTGTCCCGCAATTTAATCTCTATCATAGTTATTGCGCTGTTTGCCCTGGTAAGCGCATGTTCTAACGATCCTGTTGAAGTCGGTATTGATATCAATGCGACATTCAATGGTAAACCAGTGGCTGATGCAAACGTCATAATCGACGAGCAAAACGCCGGGGTGACAGATGCCCATGGCCGTTTTAACACCATTATTATGCGCAAGGAAGACACCACTATTAACTTAAAAGTGGAAAAAGTGGTAGAAGGCTATCGCGTGAACAACTGGTCTAACCAGGTTAACTTCAATGATCAGTCTGGCGACAAATTCTCAATGCTTGCCGATCTTACCGGTACCCCTTTTATTACATTTAAGGCAGTGGACGGAAAGTCACCGGTTAAAGGCGCCAAGATCAAGCTTGGAAAAGATGTCATCGGTAAGACAGACGATAATGGCGAATTAGTTTATGACTTACCGGAAGTCAACGACAAGAAAGTTTCTGTAAGTTTAAGCAAATACGGATTCGACACTTTCAGTAAGAAACTCTCTTTTACACCTGGTGAAACCATTTCGGCCGCTATGCCTCGTCAATTACTTCTTCGCGTTGAGGTCAAGAGTGAAAAACTCAACGAGGAAGTTAATGTTAAAAATGCCGAAGTTTACCTGGGTAACAAATTACTTGGAAAAACAGACCAAAACGGACTTTTCCGTGTTGTACAGTCTGGTAAAAAGGGTAAGAAGGAACAATTGACTGTTAAGGCACCTGGATATCTTCCAGAATCCTGGTCAACAACGGTCAATCTTGAAGGCGAAGTCAAACACTCACACTACTTCTACCCTGTAAAGCAAGACCCTATACGCGTAGCGCTATTTCGCTTTGTGAGCAACACTGCAGGCGAAGATATTGGAACCATTCCGACGCGTTTCCAGAAAGAGATCGAAAGTCGCGTCAAACAGATGAATGGTTTCAATCTGGTGGACAACGATACGCTAATGGACTTATTCACCAAGTCAAAGCTTAGCCCAGAAGACTTAACTACCAAGGGCTGGGAAAAAACGAATATCTTTAACGAAGTCGATGTTATTGGCTTCGGTAGTGTTACTAAGGACTTAAAAGGCAAGTTCATTGTCGAAACAAAGTTCTATACAGCAGATGGACAAGTCGCGTTTAGCCAGATTGCCACCGCAAAGAACGGTGACAATATTGACCGCGCAGCAAAAGAAATCATGATTAATATGAAGGAATCATATCCCATCGTTGGACGAGTCGTTAAGGATTCTGGCAATGAATATCGCATCAATCTAGGAAACGATCAGTTTCCAATTGAAGACAAAAACGAGTTCGTTGTCTACAACCCCAGTTTTGACGAAATCGGAAAAATCACTGGCTACAAGGAAGTCGGTGGCATAAAAGTCACTAATGATAAGGATGACTATTCTGTCGCTGAAATAAACGGCATGAAAGCCGGCGTTAAACCACTGGTTGGAGCACGCGTTATACGTACCAACATGCTGGATGATAACAATAAGCAATTTGTTACCATTCTTGCCAAGAGTGATATCCGCGGTAACATTCAGCCACTTCAAGGCGTAAACGTCTATGTTGATGAAAAGTGGGTCGGAGCAACTGGCCGAGATGGCAAAGCGAAGATTTCTGTTCGTCTGAACAAGGAATACAAGGTTTCCATGTATCGCCACGGTTTCTCTCAAAAAACCGTTGAACTGGAAGTTGAGAAGAATGCTGAATTGAAAGAGTTCATGCTGGATTCTTACTATTCACTGTTGAAGGTCACTTCAGATCCAAGTAATGCGACTGTCTATATCGACGGTTCTTCTATAGGTACCACACCACTTACCGAAGGCAAGCCTGTATCGACTGGTTTCCATACCGTACGCATCGCAGCGGGTGGTGACTGGAGAGATTTCGAGGAAGTCATTGAGTTTAGTGCAAACGAAGTGAACTGGACCGGTGACCAATCGATTATGTTCCACAAAGACTATCTACGTCTGGGTGACAAGGCCGCTGCAGCAGGACGTGTAGACGAAGCTATAGCGCTTTACCAAAAGGCAGAGAAGGATCATCCGGATTATGCCGATATCCATCACAATCTTGCCCAACTCTATCTGGACGAGAAGAAGGATCCAACGGCTGCGGTAGCGGAGTTCGAAAAGGTTGTTGCGATTCCTGAAGTGCGTGAACTGATATACAAACACTTCTCGATTGCGTATACCAATCTAGGACATGCCTATCACGCACAGGCTGACAAAGTATTGCACACAGATAGTAAAGAGGCGGCACAACTTCTAGCCAAGTCTATCCAGACGCTGAACAAGGCGAAGGAAAACTCACGCTTCTTCCCTAACGATTTCTATGACGTGGCGGTACACGATACCTATTACTACATAGCTTTGTCTTATCAAAAACTTTACCAACTGTCGAAGAAATCTTCGATCATGACCAAGGCCGAACTTGCATGGCGTGACTATCTCGACTTTTTCCCTGAGAAGCTGGCGAACAACCCGGACTACGTTGCCAGCCGCGAATCAGTAGATACCTTCATGGAACAATTAAAAGGTAACTAAAACAATACTGTTTTCGAAAGGTTAACCCATGCGTTCTTTAAAGCTTACTGCTTTATCAGCCAGCCTGTCCCTGATACTGGGACAGGCCTGGGCTGAAAACCCAGACGTTGAGGCAGCTGCTGCCAGCAAGACTGGCGTAATTGTTCGTGACGAAGTACCGACTGTTAAAGTGACCACGCCTCATACCAAATTACCGGTGGCTTCACCACGAAGTAATTTCGTTGAAGAGTCTTTGGCGAAACAGTCGGCACAGACGCCGAAAACCGTTACTCAACAACATACGACGGTAAATGATGACGCAGAAAACGGCGTTATGGAACAAACGGACGACACGCTATCGCCTGCAGTGGTACAGGAAGTAAAGCCGGAAAGTAAATCGCCGCCGGTAGTTGCGCAGACCGATGAGGATGATTCCCCGAGTCAAAAGGTGATCATTCCTGAATTCGTTCACAAAATCGAAACTGGCGAGAGTGGCTACAACCATTCGAATCCTACCTGGACAAATGATGGTTCGATGTTGGGGTTTGAGCGTCACGATGAACGTAACAAAGAAATCCTCATCACAAAGGCAGATGGAGAAATCGTTCAAACCGTAAAGTATCAGTCAGACGAGGGTGACGATTTGGGCCTCGGAGCGTTACTACCCGACTTCGCTGAAAACGTCAGCTATAACGCTGGCCTGTCGTGGTCACCTGATAACCAACAGTTCATCTTCATGAGTAATGGCTCGGAAGCCAATTATGATTTGTACATGGGCAGTATGGGACAAGAAAATCTGACGCGTCTGACGGACAACTCTGAAAAAGATGGTCACGCGAATTGGGCTCCATCTGGTGCTAGCGTTGCCTTCATTTCAGGACGCGGTGGAAATGCGGACATTTACCTGCTCGATACGATGACAAAACAAGTCACGCAATTGGGCAAAAGCACGCAGCCGTTTCTCTACCCCACCTGGTCACCGAACGGTACGCAACTGGCGGTGATTCACGGAAGCAATGAAAATCACAACATTTTCATTTATGACAACGTGCCCACCATCAACACCCAGCGCAAGTTGATTAGTTGGGACTACGATGACTTACGCCCGATGTGGTCGCCAGATGGGAAATACGTTGCCTTCTATACAAATTACAATGATCAAAACGATCCAAAACTATGGTCAATAGCGGTCGTCAACGCAAACGAGCACGAACTTAAAACGGTAGCTGAAATCGCACCTCTTGTTGTTGCGACCAACATCATACCCGACGTTGACAAAGGACCATCTTGGACACCGGATAGCCGTCATTTGGTATTCGTTGAAAACAATCGAAAAAAATATAATCCAATCATGATTGTAAATGTGGACACCAAGTCTTCCTATGAAGTGAAGACGGAAACACGAATTAATCACGATGTGAGTTGCTCTAAACAGGGAATTATCGCTTTTAGATCACAGGTAGATCAGTGGGATCATATCTTTGTGGCGAAAATTCCTGATTTGAACAATCTTGCACAAAATTCGATCGAAAACTAACAGGTGTAACAACATGCGCAATATTTTAGCCATAGTAGTCACAGCGATCTTCTTGCTCAGCTCTGCGAATGCAGCTGATAAGAATGTCGCTAAGGCGATGAAGGCCTTTGAAGGTAAGGAATACAATCGTGCGATCTCAATATTGTCGCCTGCACTACCTAACCTGTCGGGTGAGGATAAGGATCTAGCTAATCTCAGTCTAGGTATTGTGATGTTGAAAAACGGCGAATTACATCGCGAATTTTTCCGTTCATCAATAGACGGTAACATCGAGTATCTTTCTGGACTACATGCGGCAAAATCCAAACGCAAGAGTACGCTTGCGCCTCTCTATCTGGGTGAAGCCTATCTTCATAAAGGCGACTATCGCAATTCAATTAAATACTTTTCAAGTGGACTCAAGACGAAAAGTCTCACAAGTGAACAGCGTGATGTGGCAGAGAGCCTGCTAGGACTTGCGTTTTATAAGAGCGGCAACAAGGCCAAGGCGAATAGCACCTGGGAAAGCGTAAAAGGCAAATCATCTGTCGTAGATACCACGCTTCTGGCGGCAAAACACCGGGCCGGACTAAAAGTGACATATGATGTTAACAGTCTGCATCAA
Source organism: Gammaproteobacteria bacterium (assembly GCA_029881255.1). NCBI lineage: Bacteria > Pseudomonadati > Pseudomonadota > Gammaproteobacteria > Gammaproteobacteria bacterium. Next base: position 126,618 of record JAOUMY010000008.1, read on the forward strand.
CGGTTTGTTAAAGAGGATAGTGCCAGCACACCAGTATCCTCCAGACATATTTCCAATCTGGTGTACTTGTTTACCGAGGCTGGCGACTACGACAAGGCACTGAACGTCCTTGAATCGAGTCAGGTCGATAGTCCCTCCGACCGTGAGATATCGAAAGACGACAAACAGATATCTTTTTATGACATCGCAATACTCGACAACATTTCCAAGTTGATGAAGTCCGCCAGCGTTAAGCATTTAGAGCTTGCCAGTTCTTCTCCAAAACTGGGGTCAACAGCAAACTTCTATTTGATGGATTCCGGTGTGATTTTCGGAGACGCTCAGCGTATAACACAGGCATCGAATACTTTGGCCAGCATGCAACTACCTAAGTCATTGGCTAAATACACCCCAGTAAAGGTAAAAGCTGGCGACTATATGGGCGGGCAAAAAACCAAAGCAACAGACGCCTGGAAACAAATTATCAGTCAAAACAGCTCCGACCCCGCCATGTTGGCCGAGGTATTGAGTATGTGTGTTTACACAGAAGCCGACTGTAAATCTGCGTTGGACTCTGCCCGTTCGGTATCTGCCACAGGTCAGGGACGAAAATACACCGGTATTAACGCGGCGATAGGACGCTACCTGTTGAAACACAACAACGCAAAACAAGCGTTGGAATATCTGGAACTTGCACGAGACAAGAGTAACAAGAACAAGATTTCTGCGAATGATCCCATGCTATTGGTGGACCTCGCCGAAGCCTATCGTTCAGAGAAAACGTATTCTGAACATCTTGAAATTTATTTTGAAATGAATCACCACTTCCCTGTGGTTCGCCAAATACAGGAAGCGGTTCAAGGGACATACGCCACGCAACAAAAAAGCGCTGGCGATGTGAAAATTTTCTAATTGAGTTGGCAAATCAAATTAGCTATCGGAGAAAAAGAGAGGCACATATGAAAAGGAGAGTAATCTACAGTGCGGTTGCCCTGTCAGTAATGATGGGTCTTCAAACACTGACCCCTAATGTAGCATCGGCCGGGAGCGAGAATCTGAGTTATGGTGAGTACGGACGTCCGGCGGCTCTTGATCCGATCACTACTAATGACATGATTTCTTTGCGTATCACCGAGCTGTTGTTCAACGGCCTTGTCGGTATCGACAAGAAACAACAAATTGTCCCTGAACTCGCTGAAAAATGGGAAAGTGATGCAGAAGGTAAAGAATATACCTTCAACTTGCGTAAAGACGTCAAATGGCATCCAAAAGAAGGAAATCCAGCACAAGGATTTTCTGCTGACGACGTCGTATTTACGCATAAAATCATGATGCACCCCAAGACGGTTACTCCGTTAAAGGTACGCTATGAATTCATCGAGGAAGTTCAAAAGATCGATGACTACACGGTCAAATTTATTTTAAAGCGCCCTATCCTGAATGCGCTTGGTAAATTTACCTTCAAGATCATCCCCAAGCATGGTCCTGCAAATCCGGTTTACCTGACGCGTGATGATGCTTTTGCTCAGAACCCAATCGGTACTGGTCCTTATATGCTGGAAAAAATTGGTAATGACCGTGAGGTCGTATTGACTGCCAATCCAGACTATTTTAAGGGCAAGCCCAAGTTAGAAAAATTTGTGGCCAAGCCTTTTGCAGACCAGAACATTATGAACCAGGCTTTGACCTTTAACGCCATCGATATGGTTGTTTTGGTTAACCCTCGTCATATACCTGAACTTCAGGGTGACAAGCGCTTTATCCTACAACCGTATAACGCGCTTTCTTACTCGTTCTTTGGTTACAACTCGCGCAATCCACTTCTCGAGGACAAGCGCGTACGTCAGGCGTTTTCACTCGCGATCAATCGCGACGAGATGCTGCGCTCGTTCTTTAATGGTCAGGGTACGCTTATTTCCGGTCCATTTGCACCCGGTAGCTGGGCATACAATCTGGATGTAAAACCTCTGCCATATAGCACAGAAAAAGCCAAAGCCTTGTTGGAAGAAGCAGGTTTCACGATGGGCGCTGATGGCATCATGCAGAAAGACGGTCAACCGTTGTCTCTCAGCCTGCGCGTACCTATCGCCAAAGAGAGTGAATCAGTCAAGCGTGTCGTACTGGCATTCAAAAATTACCTGAAGAAGGTCGGCGCGGACATCCGAGTTGAGTTCCTCGAGTGGCAAGCCTGGAAAGAATCAATATTCCAGAACCATGATTTTGACATCATGTTTGCTTCCTGGGTATTCGATGACTCAGCGGATATTTCCTCGCTGTTCCATTCAGCAGAAGTTGGCGCATGGAAGAATAACTTTGGCGGATACAAAAACAGTAATGTGGATAGCTTAATTGTAGAAAGTAAGATGACACTCGATCACGAGAAGCGTCGTACGATCTATCGCAAGCTACACTCTATACTGGCCGACGAAGCACCTTACACCTATCTGTGGACGTTGACTAACTACGCGGCTTATCACAAAGACTTGCGTAAAGTTGAAATCCATCCTTACAAGTTCTTCTCGTTCGCAGACGAGTGGTACCGCAAACAGTAAGATGCAAACAGGGCTAATGATGGCAACATCATTAGCCCATTTTTTTGTGCCTTAAGAGGTCTCCCGTATGAATTACAAGCAAATAACCGGCGACATGCAAAAACTCGGATTGCCGGTTTGGATAAATAACGCTCTGAATAAAATTCCGGCTCACCGGCTTGGACCGATTATGGAAACAATTACCAGGGAATCATTGATGACGATAGCGCTTTTGTTTGGCGTCAGTATCGTCGCGTTCAGTATCCTGTTCATGGCACCGGGCGATCCGTTCGCCGTATTGCTTGGCAATCAGGGTAGTGTTGCCGCTAGTGGCGAACTGAAAGAGTCTCTCGGAATTTCAAGTTCCTGGATAGGTCAGTATACGACCTGGCTAGGAAACATGCTCCAGGGAGATTTTGGTACATCAATCCGTTCGGGTGAACCTGTTCTTCCAACTGTGATAGAAGTGACCATCAATACACTTAACCTCACCCTGGCAGCCATATTCGTTACACTTTTGATTTCTTATCCTATCGGGCTAATTTCTGCTTTGCGCAAAGACCCGATGGTGACAACGCCGATCAGTATATTTGCCTATGTTATTTCATCACTGCCCATCTTCTGGATCGGCTATATGGCCGTATTTATTTCGGTAAATTACTTCGATTACTTCCCACTCGCCTCCTCTTTTGGCGATGGCGATGAGTTTCAGTGGATTAAATTCCTGTTTCCCGTTCTGGTGCTTGGCCTGGGTAGTGGTCTGATCAGTGAAGTCGTGCGTCACGTGCGCTTTGAAATTTCGCGGGTAATGGAAGAAGAATACATCCGCACCGCGCGCGCCAAAGGCGCGAAAGTGTGGAAGCATGCAATGAAAGAAGCATTCATTCTACCCATCACCGAGATCGTATCCAGCAAGATTCCTTTCTTTCTTGGCGGCGCGATTATTGTCGAACAGATTTTTAACTGGCACGGCATGGGACGCATGGCCTGGCAAGCTGCGCAAGACCGCGACTTTCCCGTGATTCTCTGTATTACACTTGTCGCCGCCCTACTGGTGCGTGGTGGCAGTCTTTTACAGAAAGTGATTTATATCATTGTCAATCCACGTGCATCACACGAATAAAAGGGGTTAACAACTATGCGTACGACTTATGTACATTCACCTATCAGCCTGGAAGATGCACAGCAGCGTTCTGTCTGGCGCAGAGCTGATCGCGTTGATTTAATCTATATCGGCTATGGTTTGGTGGTATTGGCAACCGTACTGGTTTCCTACTTTCTCGGTGCCTTCGACCTGCTTCCTTATGATCACGAGGAAATGGATCTGGAACTGATGATGGCTGGACCGATGTCTGAGGGACATTTTCTCGGTACAGACTTTATGGGTAGAGATATGTTTACCCGTCTGGTTCTGGGTACCCAGGCCTATTTTCTTCCTGGCCTGCTCGCAATCTTTATCTCGTTGACGCTGGGTTCACTCCTCGGTGTACTCGCAGGATACGAAGGCGGTAGAACTGACAAAGCTGTAACTTACCTCAACAATCTGATCGATTCATTTCCGCGTCTGGTTTTGATACTTCTGGTAGTTGCGGCATTCAAGCCGAATATCTACTACATCATGATCGTGGTTGGTTTGACGAACGCGCCAATTGTCGCGGCGTTGATCAAGAACAAAATTCTTTTCCTCAAGCAAAAGAATTTCGTCGAGTCCGCGACTGCAATGGGTTTACCCAAGCACATTATCATTTTCAAACACATACTTTGGTATAACTGCCGTGCGTTACTGATTATTCAGGCAACGCTAGGCATGGCGGAAGCCATACTCATGGAAACGAGTCTGAGCTATCTCGGTTTCGGTGTACAGGAACCGGTGCCCTCCTGGGGAAACATGGTACAGGCAGGCTCTAACTATCTTCTACAGGGACACTTCTGGCCATCGACTGCGCCAGCACTCGCCATACTCCTGACCATACTCGGATTTCACCTGCTGGGTGATGGTCTGAACAACGTTCTGGAAGGTAAGAAACGATGAGCACACCACATCTGCAAATACAGGATTTACACACTTACTTCTTCTCGAAACAACGCAACGCCTTTATACACTCAGTAAATTGCGGCAACATGGACGTGATGAAGGGCGAGACCCTCGGCATTGTTGGTGAAAGCGGTAGTGGCAAGAGTATCACCATGATGTCGGTGATGGGATTGATCTCGGCCAATCCAGGCGTACTCAGCGGCAAGGTCACCTTACACGGTAAAAATGGCGCGCTTGATCTACTACCCGACCTCGACAAATACGTCGAAGTTGAAAAAGAGAATGGCAAAATCGTCATTGCACGTAAAGACGTGCATGGCTGGAATAAGCAGGTCAATCGCATCATGAAAAATATCTGGAGCAAGGAAGTCTCCATGATTTTTCAAAACCCCAAGGCCGCTTTCAATCCGTTTGAAACTATTGGTAGCCAGATAACGGAAGCGATTATGCTTCATACGGGCATCACTAACAAACTGGAAGCCAAGGAAAAGGCCTTGTATTGGCTCGACAAGGTAAAGATCGACTCCCCTCGCCTACGCTACGAAAACTATCCATACGGTTTATCGGGTGGTATGGCGCAACGTGCGATGGTGGCCATGGCATTGGCATCGGAGCCAACTTTGCTAATAGCAGATGAACCGACTACCGGTCTTGATGCCACAATACAATCGAAGATCGTCGATCTACTGGAAGAATTGAAAGCATCACTAGGCATAACACTTATTCTGATTAGCCATGACATCAGCGTCATCTCGCGCCTGTCTGACAAGATCGCTGTAATGTACGGTGGAAACGTCCTTGAACACGGTTTAGCCGATCAGATCCTTGACCCGCATTCGAAAGACAAACATCCGTATACGCGCGCATTGCTAAATTCCATTCCGAATGAACACAATGTTCTGGAAGGTGGTTATCTGATGAGTATCGAAGGTGAAGTTCCCGACACCATCGATGTCCCACAGGGCTGTCGCTTCTTCGAACGTTGTCAAAGCAAGACCGACGCGATACGCGTGAAGTGCGCCGAACTCAATCCAGGTTTGTTCCAGTTGGACGCGCATCATCAAAGCCGTTGCTGGCTCTATGACAAAAAATAGAAGCCACTGCAGGAGGAACACAAGATGAAAAAGCCGATTATTGAAGTTAAAAACCTGAAAAAGCATTTCGCGCAAAAAGGCGGTCTGTTTTCTGGTTCCGATAGCGATAGCACGATACCCGCTGTCGACGATATCAGTTTTCATGTCTATCCCAATGAAACGCTGGGCCTGGTGGGCGAATCCGGTTGCGGAAAGACCACATCGGGCAAGGCCATACTCAAACTCAATTCCGTTACTGACGGACAGATACTCTATAACGGAACCGATATCACCTCGTTGAAGGAAAAAGAATTTCGTCCGTATCGCAAAGACATACAGATGATATTCCAGGATCTTGACGCCGCCTTGAATCCGACGATGAAAATCTATGACGTACTCAAAGAGGCCGTCATGATACACAACAAGGAATTGAGCGAAGATCAGGTCAAGAGTCGCATCAAGGAATTGATGGAAATGGTGAATCTGCAGTTAGGCAAATTGACCAACTTCCCGACCGAACTCTCAGGTGGTGAGAAGCGTCGCGTGGGTATTGCGCGCGCGCTTGCGGTACAACCGAAGTTTATCGTCGCTGACGAACCTACCAGTGCGCTTGACGTGTCCATACAGGCACAGGTAGTCAATCTGATGCTGGACTTGCAGAAAAACCTCGGCCTGTCATATCTGTTTATCTCTCACGATTTACATCTGGTGGAAATACTCAGTCATCGCATCGCGGTTATGTATCTCGGACGTATCGTCGAAATGGGTCCGGCCAAGGCAATTGCCAAGACACCGAAGCATCCTTACACCCAAATACTCTGGTCATCTCTGGGTGATGGTTCGGCGAAAGAGGCCGACAGTCGTCCGCAGGAAGAAGGCACCAACTGGGGAGTTTACGACTTTGCCAGACCGACCGGCGGCTGTCGATTCGCGCCGCGCTGCCCTATTTATGCGGAGAAAGGTCAACCGGCATTGTGTACCGATCCCAATAATGAACCACGCTTGCAGACAGACAGCGACGAACATATTGTTGCCTGTCACTTTCCATTGAAGTAACTCTGTCTTCCAATTCTCTGAAGACTAAACAGAGCGGCCAGTGATACCACGGTTTCACTGGCCGCTCTGCCAATTTTCCGCATTCAAATTCGTATACTGGAACTCGCCTCATACACGCGATAAACTTGCACGTGTTACTTAACTAATATCAATTTATTATGCCATCGGATCAAACACTGGAAACGCAGCGTCTGGCGCTACGTCAGTTTACCCGCGAAGACTTTTCTGTCTATGCGCGATGGATGTCTGATAAACAAATCATGGCATATATCGGCGACGGACAGATTCGGAGTAAGGAAAAGGCATGGAACAATTTCGCCTGGTTACTCGGCCATTGGCAACTTCGTGGATACGGCCTGTGGGCGGTCGAACTCAAAGAGTCGAAAGAATTGATCGGCCGCATCGGTTTATTCAATCCTGCGGGTTGGCCGGGACTGGAAGTCGGTTGGCTACTGGATCCAGCACACTGGGGGCATGGCTATGCAGAGGAAGGTGCACGCGCGAGCATTGCATTCGCTTTTAATCAGCTGGAAGAAGACTCGGTGATTAGCCTGATACATCCTCACAACCAGCGCTCAATACAACTCGCCCAACGCCTCGGTATGAATGAAGAGAAAAAAATCCTGATGTCAGGCAACGAGACACTAATCTTTCGTCTAAACAGAACGTAGAAATCCGCTGAGAACTTTAGTCAAATCGATACTATTGAACATTTTCAAATACGGCTAGACATTGAAAATCTGACGTCTGACTAGCCATCGCTAGTTCTATGTCAAACAGAAAACCAAAACTAGGATGACAAAATTAATTGCGTCAACTCTTCCACGGTTTCGATATATTCAGGATTACGACGCAACTCGCTCAACTGACGCGGACGGGAAAACGGAAGTTCGGTATCACGAATAATTCTGCCCGGGCGTTTGCTCATGACCAGCACACGATCAGCCAGAAAAACCGCCTCTTCGATGTCATGGGTGACAAAGACTATCGTTGCCTGTTTTTCACTCCACATATCCAGCAATAACTGATGCAAGTGCAGGCGACTTTGATAATCCAGATACACAAACGGCTCATCCATCAGCAATAGATCCGCCTCGCAGGCAAAACTGCGCGCAATAGACACTCGCTGCTTCATCCCACCCGATACCTGGTGTGGCAGATAATCGCAGAACTCACCCAGATCGACCTGTTGCAGGGCCAACCTCGCCCTCGCTGTCACTTCGGTTTTGGGAATCCGCGGATTGTTTTCTAGCAGAAATTCGATATTGCGCTGCAAACTCATCCACGGAAAAAGATCGGGTTCCTGAAACACCATATCGACGCGGTGATTCACGCCGTGCTGGAATGCCATCGTTCCCTCACTAACGGATTCCAGCCCCGCCAATGTGCGCAACAAGGTCGTCTTGCCACAACCGCTGGGACCAACGATGGCGCAAAACTGACCTTGTGGCACAGTAAGATCGAGACGTTCGTATGCCTGAATAGTTTGCGCTTTATTGACAAAGCGCTTACTCAGACCGCTAAGCGTAAAATGTGCTGTTTGAATAGCAGTCGACTCGCTATTTATAGGGGCCCAATACCTTGACCGCGTGTTGCGCGTAACTCAGGTCAACAATGCTATCAACATCCGCCGCCTCTTTCAGATAGCCTCGCTGGTGATACCATTGCGCATCCGCTTTTAAACTGGCGACGTTTACCAGACCATCGGGCGACAAACCGACTGGCACCACTTTGGTATACACCTTCTCGTCCTGGATACGTGTGTACTTCGTCAGAATACGGATGATTTCGTCCTTGTTGATACCTTTTTCAAAGGCATCGTTATAGTCTCGCAATGCTTTGACATAGGCCACCATAAAGCCCTTGGCCTGTTGCGGATGTTTTTGCATAAACACCGGTGAATAAAATATCGCTGCGCTTTGCTGATCGGGATAGATCTCATCGTCACCCGCGACGCGTACCGCAATCGCATTTTCTGTTGCCGAGGCAACAAACGGCTCGATCTGAACACTGGCATCAATAGATTTGTTTGCCAGTGCAATATTGATATCCGCATAGGCCAGAGTGTTCATGGTAATGTCATCCAGACTGAGACCGGCCTTTTTCAAATACATTTCGGTGACAATCTCCTGCGACACACCACGTGCTGTCACCGCCATACGCATTCCTTTCAGATCGGCAAAGGTTTTGTAACGCCCGCTGTCCACCAGATCTTTGCGCACAATCAAGGCCAGATAGCCATGTCCTGGGCTCACCGTTCCCTTATCTGAAACAATGCGAATAGGAATATCGTGAGAGATGGCGTTATACATACCTGCATTGATATTGCCACCACCCACTAGTAGTTGTCCGGTTGCCAGAAACGGCACCATTTTGGCGCCTGAGGCCTTAAAGGGATTGATTACCGGCTTGATCCCCTGTTCTTCGAAATAGCCTTTTTCCGTCGCAATAAACATCGCGGCGGAACTCATCACCGGCGAAATGCCGATCGGTACTTCCAACAGTTCTTTGGCCTGTACTGCCAAAGTGCTGCACATTGCGACTAACGCAAGCACGCAAAAAACTAACATTTCCCTTGTTTGCTCGATTTTCTTTTTCACAAAACGACTCCCTGATGTTCACTTAAAAAATACAACCCGATCCCCACGATCGCAATAATTGCACCGAAAACTGAGCGCAAGCTGACACGCTCTCTTAAAAACCACGCTGCTAACGGCAGAATAAACAAGGGACTGGTGGAATTCAACGTTACTGCTACCACCGCTGGCGCGAACTTCAATGCCACAACCGACAACCAACTCCCAAGAAACGCCCCGAGTACCGAGGCCAGTATCAGCAACCAGCGCACCCGGGAATCATGCACGATTGGGCGCGTCCAGTTTGGCAGCGCGCTACTAGCCAGACCCCAGGCCAATAATGCGACTATTGCCGCGCTATGACGCACCAGGCTCGCCTGCATGGCCGATAAGTCCTGTACCCCGCCTTTGATCAATAACACACTACCCGCATTGGCCAGCACAAACATCAAACCAAAGCCGATACCACTTTTCCACTGATCGGTACCATGTCCTGGTTCGCTCCTGTTCCACAGCACACTGCTCACCCCCGCCAGCGTTAAAGCCATACCTACCCAGGCCAGAACGCCAACGATTTCATCAAACAATACGATGGCAATCAATCCAGCGCTGATCGGAATCAGGGTGCCAAGCAATAGAGTTGCGCGTGGACCCAGCCTCACCAGTGTCAAAAAATACAGGGTGTCGCCGAGAAAAATTCCCAATAGGCCACTTAGTAGAAGCAACCACAGCGCATCCGTTAACGGCATACCCGATCCGCTGCCAAAGACGAACACGCCCATAATCAACACCGCGATCAATCCTTTGAACAGATTCATCGCCATTGCAGGTAAATGTTCGCCCAACTGGCGGAATAGAATTGCTGACAAGGCCCAGCAAAAGGCCGACGCTAGCGCAGCCAGGGCGCCTGTCATAGACCTCCTCGCAGATTGGTAGTGAAATATACCCTCGGGTTTTGCAGGAAAAGTACCGATATAGAATTTTTCGACACATTGGCATTTAGGTTTGTCATTGTGCCAAAATGACACAAAACAACCGACGTAATCAACCATGCGCAGATTTGTAATGTTGTGGCTGCTAGTTTCAATGTCTGCAGCCGTAGCCGAAGACAGTAAAAATTTTCTCATACAGCAGAAAACCGTGTATCTGCCGATTGTGCATCCGGGCAAGTTTGATCTGATCTATATGGAATTTGTCGATCAACCCATACCATTGCTGCCTATGCGCAAGGTCAAGGCGCACTATAAATACTTTTATGTGTTTCCTTCGGTGACCGTTCCCAGTGTGCAGAGCATCTATTTTCTGGAGCACATCAACGTCAACCCAGGCGAAACCGTACTGGACCTTGGCACAGGCTCTGGCATACAGGCCATATTCGCGGCGGAAAAAGCCAGCCGCGTGGTGGCCACGGATTTATACCAATACGCCGCCGATAATGCCGCCTTCAATGCCAATGGACACGGCGTTAGCCACATCGTAGAAACACGTGCAGGTGATTTGTTTGCGCCGATCAAGAAGGGAGAAACCTTCGACGTCATCATCAACAACATCGATTATCCCTGGGACGAGGGTTCCCAAGGTCTATGGAAAGTACATGAGCGTTTTTTTCGCGAAGTACAAACCTACCTCAACCCAATGGGACGTATCTACTATCAATCAGGCTGGATATACAACATACCCAAAATACAGAAAATGGCGGACGACAACGGTCTGAGAATCATCAAAATGGACATGGTGAATGCTATCGATCACGATCGCGAACCAATAGTTTACCTGATCATGCGTAAATCAGAGACCGCAGCGAAATGATACGCACGCTACCCGGCTTTAAAACCTATCTCGTAGCCTGTGAACTTGCGCATATTGATAACACCGGTATCAAAAATTAAATACTGCCCTTTTATCCCCTGAAGAGTGCCTCCAACTTCCGGGGTTTTGTCAAAGTTAAGCGAACTGATTTTTGTCGGATACTCGGTTACTGGATATTGAATTGTCACCACTTCCTGGTTTTCCAAAATCTCAATCGCACCAGGAAACCTTGTCATCACGGCGTCTATGACCGCGCCACCTTGCTCCAGCAACTCATCTCGCGCCTGACAAAGATCCCTCTCCTCAGTATCGTTCTTCAACATTTTGCGCCAATCGGTTTTATCCGCGATAAACGCCTTTAAACCGTCCTCGATCAATCCTACCTGAAAGCGGGTCGCAGCCCTGATAATAGGCATGGCCTGTTGCGCCCCCTGGTCTATCCAGCGGGTAGGAATCTGTGACTGACGGGTGATGCCTACCTTTAGACCAGAGGCATTGGCGAGATAGACGACGTGTGCTTGCATGCAATGTTTCTCTGCCCATTCGGGTTCACGACATGTCCCCTGGTCATAGTGACACTTTTCCGGGCGTACGATACAGATATCGCATTCCGCCAGTTTTTGAGTGCAGGGAAAACAGTAGCCTTGCCCAAAACTCTTTTTGGTTTTTCGTCCACAGGCCGTACAAAATATATTGCCCGTATGAATCAGCGAGATGTGTTTACCAATATGGGGATTCAAAGAAACCAGCTCGTCACCGAGTCGAAGACTGTATTGCACAGGGTCCGAGAGAGTGACCGCCATTTTAGATAAATTCCCACTACACATACCGCTAACCTGAGTTCATGACGAAGAGCGCTGATTATACTATTATGGGCGCCACTATGACATCGATGGATTTACCCACTATGGATACGCAACATTCGGCTCGCCTCGACGAGCTTGAAAGCCGACTGATGATGCAGGAACACACGATAGAAGAGTTGAATGAGGTCATCACGCGTCAAAACCTGGAAATGGCCGCGCTGAAATCTTTGCTACAAAGAGTGCAAGGACAAGTGACGCAACTCATGCCACTTCTGCAAAACAAGCCGGGGGATGAAAAGCCACCGCATTATTGAGACATTACTGGGGAGCCGTGTTACGGTATGGAATACTCGCCGTTGCTCCTGAATTGGGCGCCATATCGTCCATAAAAGCAATGGCGTCTCTATCAAAGAACGCCATTATTTTGCGATAAGTTTCTATTGATCCAGGTGAAACTATTCGTAAATATAGAGATATTCCTCCATACCATTGCTCATACGAAAAGCGCGCACCAGACGAAAACCCGGTAACAAACGTTGTATACCCGCCTGTCGGTGTTGACGACCTTGTGACACCGCCGATGTTGTGGTTTCGTATAGCAGGTGTTCGGCATCGATAATTTTGAATATCGCTGGCTGTGAGGGAATCTTTTCCAGCGTGGAAGTCACAAAAAACATTAGCGTGCCGCGTTTACAAAACGGTGTGAGGTGCTGGATCAACGCCTCCAGCTCTTTGTTGCTGAGATAATCAAACAAGTCCCAGAATAAAATCACATCAAATTGCAGCCCTTGCGGATATGGCTGTAATAAGTCCGTAATGCTCTGCCCCGTTTTCTTAGACTCCATGCGTGTCTTCCAACGAAACAGATCTTCGACGAACAAATGGGCGCGAAAATTAGAAAAAAACTGAATGTTGGAATTCCAGGCCATGCCCAGATCCAGCACTTTAATCGGTCGACCGCCAGGAAGGCGAGAAAACATTTCGCGCAAGGCTAAAAAGTTTGTGCCACCGTTGTGCTGATCTACATAGGAAATCGGTCCATCTTTTACCGCAAGTCTCACGTCATCCCTCCTGGGCCGGGTCTAGTTACCGTTATTCGTGCCTGTCTTGACGACGGAACTGCTGATTCCCGCTTTAGTGTCAGGGGTACGGGTATTGGGCGGCATTTTGGATAGTGCCTCTTTGTGTGTGGCATTTCCACCGGCTTTAGCCGCTTCACGCTTACTCATATCTATCGAACCTTTGAACATAGCGCCGTCCTGCATCACGACACGAGGGGATTCGATATTGCCGATGACTCGCCCGGAAGCGCGAATCTCAACGCGTTCCTCACCGTGAAGATTTCCTTCCAACTTACCTTCCACGCAGATTTCTCTGGCGTTGATATCGGCTTTGACACGACCATGTTGCCCAATGGTGACACTATAACCTTTGAAATCTATGGTTCCTTCAACGCGGCCCTGAATACAGACGTCTTCTTCACCGGCCAGCCCGCCAGTAATGACAATAGATGGACCAACCAAGGCGCGCTCGCGTCCATCCGCCGAAAAATTTGGCTCTGGGCGTTGTTCCACCTCCGGCTCACTGCGTTCCGCAAATGGCTTTTTCCACATGGTTTTATTCCTCGTTAAATAATAATTGCCAGAGGCGAATTAGTGCATAAATCCTGCCTGATTTGCTAAGCACTGAAACTCACAACGATTAATTCAGACGCACAAATAAATATGGTATATTTTTGTCAAAATTTCGACCCGGCGGTGATAAAAGATGACAAACATTTTGATAAGCGGCACATCTCGTGGCATCGGTTTGGAAATGGTACGTCAATCGGCGCAACGGGGATGGCGCGTCTTCGCATGTTGCAGAAACCCGACAGACGCAAACGAATTGCATGATCTTGCCGCCTCTTCCGCTGGTAAGGTTTCTGTACACCCTCTTGATATGAATAATTTTGAACAGATTCAGGCCTTGGCCAAAACAATTGAGGAACCAATAGACATACTCGTTAACAATGCAGGTCGTTATGGTTCGATGCAGCAGCGTTTTAACGATGTTGACGTAGACGACTGGATTAAAACCTTTCGCGTCAACACCATCGCACCATACCAAATGGTAGAAGCATTTATTGAACATTTGGAACGCGGCGAACGGAAACTGATTGCCACGCTCACGAGCAAGATGGGCAGTATCGATGACAATGGTTCGGGTAGTTGTTATATCTATCGCAGCAGTAAAACTGCACTCAATGCGGTAGTGAAAAGCCTGAGTATCGACTTAAAATCGCGTGGTATTACCTGCACCCTGCATCACCCTGGTTGGGTTAAAACTGAAATGGGTGGTCCTAATGCGGAAATTAGTACCGCGGAAAGCGTTGCCAAAATGTTTGCTATCATGGATCGCGTAACAATAAAAAATAGCGGTCGTTTTTTCGATATCGATGGTAGTGTGATTCCCTGGTAATGCAACAACTCAGAAAACGGTATCTTGGGATACCTAAAAATAGCGGTAGCTGAAATTGAAGCTCACTCCAAAATCCTGCAAGTTTCTACCGCTATAATCATCTTTCTTACCCGGTGCCCATGCCCAAAACAACTCTGCCGCGTAAGACTCCCGACTTTGCCATCGCAGTCCTAGTCCCGTACTAATCAAAGTATTCAACGTACGTTGCGCCATCACATTTGCTTGCCCATAGTCGACGAATGGTATGAGCATCACACGTTGTTCCCCTATTAACCAGGCATCAATCAACAGTGGTAAATGATAGTCGAGACTCATACTCAGTACATTGTCGGCCAGCAAGGCATTTTCTCGAATGCCACGCAGGGAGTAACGGCCTCCCAAAGGGTAGCGATCAATACTTGCCAATGCACCGGGCGCAAATTGCCCCGCGATTTTGAACAACAGGCTATCGGTGTCAATGATTCCCACGGGTGAGGACAGTTGCACATGATATTGTAGTTGTCCTCTATAGCCGGATGGCTGTGCCGCGCCAAACAGATTCCATCGATAGGCAGTATCAAACTCAAGCATAAAACTGCGAACGACGGTGTCTCCCCGCCACCCAAAACGTAGCGCATATACATCTGGTTCGTCGAACAAATCACTTGTGTCGGCAATTTTCGTTTGCATTTTTTGCCATTGCAAGCCAGCGCGAAACAGCTGGCTCCCTTGCCATCTTGAAGATCGATACCCAAGCTCAAGGTGTATCACACGATTTTCGTTGCGTAATTCTGTATCGAAAGACTCGTTTGAATTGCCGGATTCGGGTAGTTCTTTGTTATTGATCTGACCACTTGAATAGCTTCCGCCAGCCAACAGCATAATATGCGATTGTCTGAGCGGCATGTCGTACGAGAAACCGAGTTGGGTGTGGTACCAGGATTTATAGAGTGATAGCTGGGCGCGTTCGGACCAGCCAAAATAATTATTGTAGCGCGTACTCACGTGAACGCCCTCCGCGCCTATCAGTGGTGACTGATAGTTGTTCACGCTAATAGCATACTCATAAGGCTTGTTTTCATTAACTCTGAGAAGTAGTGCGTATTGCGCGTCCTGATGGAGAGGATAGAGATAGGCCTGAACGCTATCAATCATCGGATGCGATCGCAGTTGCTGCAAGGAATGCGAAAGTGTTTTGGCATTCATGGGTTCTGTTGACACTGAACGAAAATGTTCTGCAACGACTTCTTTACTCAAGCGTCTGTTTCCGGCAATCTGTAAACGGCTAATATGACTTTCCTGTGCCACCATTCTCACAATGCCATTTGTGATAGCTGGGTCAGCGAGACTTACCTGCGCGGAAATATACCCCTGCTGTTTATAATAGGTATTGATGTGGGCCGCGACGTCATTAAGTTCGGTGTTACTCAAGGTTTTGCCCAGGTAATCTGCGAGTAGCGTATCGACAACAGTTTGGTCGATAACTACACTTCCCTGTAGTTCAAAGCCAGTCACCGTCGGCGTCCTTAGCTCATCGATCAGCTGTTTTTGTGCGCGACTAATCGCAAATACGGGCAACACCCTATCCGCCTGAGTGTTGCTATCCCTGATGAGTTCACTGTCCATTTCCACTTCTTGATTCCAGCGTTGCGTTAACCCGTCAATACCTGCAAAACCAAATACAGGATAAGAAACTGTCAAAACCATGAGAAACAATAGTCGAACTCGCATTAGTAACATTCTCGTCCCATCTGAATATAGCTATCCGAATAGGGTTTATAGTTTCCAGGCGCAGACCTCCATCTCACTCTCCCCTGTACCTGTAAAGCTTCGCTTGAGCATACGTCTGCCGCATCTCGCGCATTGACAGTTTTTTCTATTTTGCCATTTAATAGGTTTTCGACGGATCCCGTCGACGATACGATAGACCAGTTTGCTTCAGACCCGGCGTTTCCGGATACTGTTGTTTCAAATCCAACTGAATCGGTTACGGTACCCACCGCCCCCTGACCTATAAAAAAATCATCACTCTCTACAATATTTACTTCCTGAGAGGCCATTAGTTGGACATCTTGAGGATTTTCCGAATTGATGTCGGAAAGAGAAACATATATCCGCTCACCTTCAATACGCATTTTAGCGCCCTCATTCAAGGTGACAGTATTGTGTTGAAAGGAAACAAGGCCGGCACCAATATCAACTGACTTGTCCGCTGTTATATCGGTGTTGATGATATCGACCCTGCCATTTAGCGGCTCATTATTGCTTGACGTCAATTCAACGCTATCAATACGACCGCGATTTCCCGCAAAATATTTTCCAATATCAACTCTTGCGTTATTTACTATAACGTCGTTGCTGACCAAATAGAGACTCAATCCTGGCGCATCCTCAATCACCGTACCCGAAACCAATATCGGTGCGCTATTCGCTGCATCAAGTCGGATTCTATTAGGGTTCAGTCTGCTCGTCGTGGTCGATTCCGTTGACGATGAAAACAAACTCCCGTCACCAAATTCTATATCCGTCGCCGTGCTCGATATAAAGGCGCCATGAATGTCCAGTCTGAAATTCTTGCCAAAAATCACCCCTGAAGGATTAATTATCCAAAGATTAACACCATCGATATCGCTGGATACCAAACCGTCCAGATAACTGCTATTCCCACCGGTAACACGCGCAAATATGTGGTCAATACCGGCAGTACCGGAAAACCTTGCGTGCTCACCTTCACCGACATTGAAGCTCCGAAAACTATGGAACAGATTATTGCCTTGGCGCTGTCCATACGATTCTGTAATAGCATAGTCCGGCCCGAGCAGAAGAGCTCTCTCACCCAGTGTTCCGTCAAACTCAACTTCTGCATAGACGTACCCTGACGTGGCAAGTAGTACCGATAGCAATACGCTACTGTATGAATACTTTTCTATTTTTCTTTTCATTCGACTGTCAACACTTCTTCTCATTCTTCTAAACATCGGTATTTTCTAATACGGAAAAAATTAATGCGTAGTCACCATCAGACCCGCCCAATATTTTGCGGGTTGTTTCTCCTTAATCATCGCCACTTGTATATCACGCACAGCATCTATAGGAGAAAACTTCTGAGGTACCGTAGATATTAGTTTTTGAAGAAATTCCTTTCCCTTTTCCTGTTGCCACATCGGCGTCAAACAAAACGATACCGAGAATCGTATAGGCAGGAGGGTTAACACACTCTCATCCGGTGCATTCGCATATTCCCCCATGACCAAGACGTCATATCCACCAGTAGAAAGAAATTCTCGTAAGGAAACTTCCAATTCCTCGATAGAATAGGATTTGTCTATATCAGATACATTCGACGGACTATCAATTTCAAAATGCTGTGACGTGTACCACAAACGGAACCCCGGTGCCAAAAGTCCCGCCAGTGGCAAATTTCCAAGTCCGGAAAAAGTCTTGCTTATGCCCTTACTAAAAAACTCCGCGCGCTCCGAGTCTGACATTGAAACGTCTTTCGTTCCCCAAGACATATTGCGTAGTCCTGTGGCATGAAAGTAGCTCAGGCTATATTTTTCCACCAGATATTTCTTGCCCGTATAAAGTGAGGCTACAGGAATTGCGCGGGTGAGCCCATCAAGACTGAATGCTAATGTATTGACTGTTTGTAGCGCTTTTTCAAAAGGCGCCAAAAATAATTTGTATAGTTTTATTGAGGAGGGAGTAATGTCATATTCACGTTCAATTGCCGCACGCATATCGACTACATTCTGGTATATCTGATCGCGTTTAGCCCTAAGCTGATGAAATAAATATTCCTTACCTTTCTGTAAAACAACAAACGACTTATTCTTTCCAATGAAGTTATAGAAACGCGCGTCATTTGATGCCAGTTCAGGAAGGAGTGTGTGAGACGTAGTTTCGCTAACAAGAGGAAACCGCGACATCGCTTCACTCATCCTCAAGGTTTCCATCGCTTGCCACGCCCGTCTAGCACTCTCCGGTGATTTGTCCTGAGCTAAAAATGACAAGTATTGTTCGATGAACGGACGCACAATCATGGCATAAGCGTCAGGTTCATTGTGCGCGACCTGTTCGAGAAGATTCCGCAGTTGATTGTGTGCTGCATGCATTAACTGACCGGCATTGTCATCCTTAGCAATGTCGGCGAGTATTGCCAGTTCAATATCCCAGCGATACATACTATCTGGCGAGTCACTCTTATGCGCAAAAATACTAGCCTGTCTAAACATGTGCAGCGCCTCGGCAAAACGCCCCTCGTCGCGATAGAGTATCGCGGACATTCCCCAGGCATAGGATAGGCTGCGTAAATCTTTTGTGTTTTCAGCAAGGCTGAGCGCATTCTGATATTGTTGCAGGGCTCGTTTCCGCCACACTCCTTTATTCTTTGAACGTTTCGAAAAATCTCGGTACAGACTTCCAAGATTAAGACAATGTTCAATGGTGAATGCATAATCATTTACGGTATCGAGTGTTGAAACAAGGTCGCCCAATAACGTCGACACACCATCAAGGCTTCCCATTTGCAGTTTTACCCTTGCCAGATTCAGGGCAGCAATAATTTCTATCTTAGAATCATTCAGGCGCTGCGCTAAGTCCAGTGATTCGGAAAATGCCTGCTCAGCCAATTGCCAGTCCTTTACCTGGACATCGGTATAGCCAATATCCAGTAGTATCTTGGCAAGCGCTAGGTTTTCACCTTGTGTGCGATAGTCTTGGACAAGAATGTGGAAAAAATCACGCGCCTGACTAAACTGGCGTCGAGACAGATAACTCTTGGCGAGGAAATCATAGGCAGTATTCGCCGCAACTCTGTTTTGCAGTGACGGTGCTAACTCCTGAATACGATGAAGCACCTCATTTTCGTTTTTACCGTCGTATAAACGTCTATAGGCCAGTGCAAGCAAGGTAAGTGCGCGTAATTCCCGTTCTGGATTCTGAACCTTACGAGCGTGTTCTATGTATGTCTTAAAATGACGGATGGCCGCCAAATACTGACCGCTTTCAAGTGAACTACGGCCTTGTTCCAAGGATTGGTGATGCATTTCATTGTTGGGGAGTGTTGTCGACCAGCAAGGGACAGCAGCTATCCAACTGAATAACAAAAAGATTGTAACAATGGTGGTACGCCTGGGAGACACTGATATTTCGTCTTATAATTTTTTTCAAACATTATATACGAAAGATCCGATCTGTATTTCAAAAAAAGGAAAATTACATGCTTCGAAGGGCGCACCATATCATTGAGTGGTAATTATTTGGAAATGATCTAACTATTTACACGAGTACGATGCCCGTTTCGAAAATAACACATCGTCGTATTAATCATCATCTACGTGTTGGTAATCCATAAATTCTCGATATTCATTGTCGTTATCCCAGGCATCGCTATCCAGCCCAGGTTCGTCAAGATCAAAGGTCTCGCGAAATGAGTCCATATCCTCAGGCTCCGCAACTTGGGCAATATGCGCTCCTGTCCAATCTTCCAGACTAATCTGTTCGACCTCCCCGTCCTGATATTCAATTTCGACAGAATCATCCAACAGATCCGTCACTCTAAACGAGTGTAAGCGGCCAGACTCCCTATACCACTGACCAATAATCGGCGCTACCTTCCTGGTCATGACATACTCCCTTTACATTGTGTCTTTCCCCAACGACAAATACGGTGGGTTATTGTTATGGTTTGTTAAATTTGATTTATTCTTAGACAGTCGACAAATTTTTTCAAGCGCTTTTACCTGTCTCTACCTGAATTTGATAAATCCATTTTTTTCGTACTAAATATTTTTCAAGTTCCACGGCTAGAAAAACGATGAACGATAGTCCGCAACAGATCAGTAACTCTGAAATACTCAAGGCCTGGGTTTTAAAAATATCATTGAAAAAAGGCAAATAGATAATCAGTAGTTGTAACCCTATGGTAAGCGATACAGCAAACAATAACTTTTTATTCGAACCGATTCCAAACTGCAATAAAGATTGTGTTTCAGAACGTATCGCCATCACGTGTGCAAGTTGAGAAAATGTCAACACGGTAAAAACCATGGTTTGCCAGTGTTCGATTCCTTGCGCAATCGCCCACACCTGTACCCCCAGTGAAAGCAGCCCGATTAACAAACCAATGACGAGTATGTGTTGCCACATACCATTGGCGAACACCGATTCACGCGGAGGACGAGGCGGACGTTGCATCAGGTTGGGTTCTTCCTTTTCCAGTGACAGCGCCAACCCAGGCAACCCATCGGTCACTAAATTTATCCACAGAATATGTATCGGTAGCAGCGGCACCGGCATGCCAACCAAAGGTGCCAACAATAACGTCCACACCTCGCCTGCGTTTGAGGTCATGGTATAGCGTATGAATTTACGAATATTGTCATAAATGCGCCGACCGGCGCGCACGGCATGAACAATAGTGGCGAAGTTATCATCAAGCAGAATGACGTCCGAAGCTTCACGCGCCACGTCAGTCCCTTTGCGTCCCATGGCGATACCGACGTGGGCAAAACGTAGCGCGGGGGCATCGTTTACCCCATCACCCGTCATGGCTACGAACTGTTGTTGTTTTTGTAACGCTTCAACGATACGGATTTTCTGTTCCGGGGAAACACGCGCATAAACGCGTTTTTCAAGAATGACTTGGTTGAGTTGTTCATCGTTCAAATGGAAAAGCTCTTCGCCACTGAGTACCTCGTCTTCGTGGCGGCTAATACCCAATTCCTGCGCGATTGCCGACGCCGTCAGTACATGATCACCCGTTATCATGACGGGTACGATGCCAGCAGACTGACACAAACGCACCGCCTCTTTGGCTTCAGGTCTGGGCGGATCAATGAGAGCGATAAATCCGAGGAATTGCAGACCCGATTCAATGCTATCGACGTCTTTAACAGAAGGCTGTCTATCCCAGATGCGTTGCGCAAACCCCAGCACCCGCTGCCCTCTTGCAGCCATTGCCCTTGCCTGCTGCAAGAGTTCGGCGCGTCCTTGATCTGACAGTAAACGAGTACTGGCGTCATGTGTACACAAACTCAAGATGCGTTCCGGAGAGCCCTTGCTATACGCAACGATGACAGCGTCTTCCCGGTGCATAGTGGTCATAGACTTTCGAACAGAGTCAAAAGGTACTTCGGCAACGCGAGGATAGTTTTCCAGTAACCGCGAAAAATCCTTGTTCTGATGTTGGTCTTGCGCGAAAGCCAGGATTGCTGTCTCGGTCGGATCGCCGATCAACGTATCTGCCGATACCTGCGCGTCATTACACAGGGCCATGGCTTTCAACAATGATGCGTTTAGCGATTCAACTTTGTCTGATGCTTGCCATGTATTGGCGTCGAAAACATGTGAGGCATGCATCTTGTTGAGTGTCAATGTGCCGGTCTTATCGGTACAGATATAGGTAACAGACCCTAGCGACTCTACAGCGGGGAGACGTCGGATCAAGGCGTTCTTTTCCGACATCTGGCGTGCACCTACGGCCAGCGCAATATTCACCACCGCCGGCAAGGCTTCAGGAATAGCCGCCACGGCCAGACTGACTGCGGTCAGAAACATCAAAAGTGCAGGCTCGCCGCGTAACAGACCAACCGCAAACAGCACAACACAGACAAACAACACCACAAAAGCAAGCTGCTTACCCAAAATAGCCAGTCGTTCCTGCAATGGGGTTTTTGGCTGTGCCTCTTTTTCGAGTAACCGAGCAATACTACCCAGCTCCGTGTTTAATCCGGTCGCGGCGACGACGGCCACTACCCGGCCGTGGGTAAGCAAGCTTCCCTTGAATACCATGTTGACACGGTCGCCAACCAACGCATGTGGCTTGGCTATGGGCTCAATATGCTTGTCTACGGGCTCGGACTCACCAGTTAAGGTGGATTCATCGGTACGCGCATTTGCCGACTCTATCAGGCGTGCGTCTGCGGGTACCGTGTCACCGGCATCGAGCAATATGATGTCACCCGGAACCAATTCATCCGCATCAATCGTCTTTACCTGAGCATCTCGTCGAACCTTTGCCGATGGCGCGGCGAGTTTACGCAAGGCATTCATCGCCTGTTCCGCGCGAATTTCCTGGATAAATCCAATGACGGCGTTAAGAACCAGAATAACAATAATCGTGATGGTGTCGGCCAGTTCGCCAACCAGACCGGAGACAACCGCCGCCGCAATCAGTATCAACACCATCAGGTCTGAAAACTGGGAGATAAAAATGAGGAGTGCCGAACGAGAGCTCGCTTCGGGTAGACGATTTGCGCCATATTGCTGCAAACGCGTCTGGGATTCCGATGTAGAAAGGCCTTGCGCGACTTCCACATCGAGTTTCTGACAAACCTGTTGCGCGGTTTGCGTATGCCACAGCGTGGCTTCTCGCTCGGCCGCGACTTCCGTCGTCATATCACGCTTTCCCTTCAACCAAATATCGAATAGTCAAACCATTCGGCGAAATAGCTTTTTAGCCTGCGATGAATGTCAATGCGATAAACGTCGCGAATAAGGCAAAATGCACCGCGCCTTCGAGCATATTGCTTTCACCATCGTGTAGATTAATCATCGCCACCAATACAGTAAGCAGTATCATTGCCGACTGCAAAGGAGTCAATCCCATTTCCAGTGGTATGCCTTGCATCAGGGCGATAAACTCGATCACCGGGACCGTCAACAATACCGTCGCCAGAGATGCACCCAAGCCGATATTGATTACTGTCTGCATCTGATCCTTCATTGCCGCGCGTACCGCGGTCAAGATCTCGGGACTCGCCGATATCAATGCCACCAGAACTGCTGGTATCGCCATAGGCAAACCGCTTGCTTCCATGCCATGATCAAGAAATACCGCCAGAATTTCGGCCAATACTCCAATCACGACTATGGTGAAAACCAACAGCAATACATGCCAGCTATTGGATTTTTGATGCGTACTTTGCGTTTCTTCGTGTCCGCCTGCGCCTCCGTATTGAAAGAAGTAGCGATGCTCGACGGTTTGTACACGCAGAAAAATAACATAGAGTATCAAGGTGACAAGTATGGAAAATATGAAATACGATTTCATATTGTCTGCCGATATGAACTCAGGAATAAACATGCTGATTCCTACCGCGACCAGCAACATAGAGATATAGGAATTTGAGCCATCCATATTATATTTTTGTTCGCCGTGGTGGATACCGCCAATGATAGCCGCAACCCCCAGGATACCGTTCATATCTATCATAATGGCGGAATAAATGGTGTCTCGGGCGAGAGTCGGATTTTCAGTACCGGTCATGATGATAACCAGCATCACGACTTCCACGGTTACCGCAGCGATTGTCAACAACATGGTGCCATACGGTTCACCAAAACGTTGCGCCAATACCTCTGCGTGGTACGCAACCCTGAATGCTGCACCGATAATGACCGAGAAGACCAGCGTAAAAGCGACCGCCAACATCACGCCACCCTGCTCAATAACGCTGTGCTCGACATAAAATCCGATTATTGCGGTGATGACAGCAACAATGAGTGTGGCTTCTTGTTTAAGCATTTTCTCTCACATCAACGAACAGGATAACGCTGGATTATAACCCGGTTTGTCAGGCGCAAGGCGAGTTTTTTGGTCCACCTGAATACACTAATAAAAAATAGATCTATTAGGAAAATTTAGCGAAAGAGCTTGCCCAGCCCGGCATAGCTAATGCCAAACGTCGCCGCCATGATGTTTTCAGATGCGCCGGCAACATCAAACAGGCTGGGTGTAATTGGCAGCGTTTGCAGCTTTAGTTGGTATTCCCAATTTGGGAGCGATTGATAATAAAGACCAGCGGAAAATGTCATTCCGATATTTTTATCGGTGTCCTCGGAGGTACCCAGACTGGAATCATTAATTCGATAGGTCACGTTCCAGGACGACATTCCCAACGAGGCTGCGAACAACAATCTTCCATTTGTTGGAAAATAGGATTGGACAAAAGATAGTTTGAAACGGGTACTGATCTCAAATGCCAGCGCCGTTACGCTTGCGGATTCCTGGATGTCGTCGCCATAGGTATCAACATATTGTGTAGTAGGCTGCCCCATATTCAACCAACTGAATTGAATACCTATGCGTTCATCAAAGGGATACGCAAGACTGAAACTATAGGCTTGTGTATCCGCCTCCATGCGTAGAAAGCGTGACTGGCCGATATTAGCTGAAAAAGCGATATTGCTTAGATTATCCTTCCAGGTGATATTCTTGGCCCAGTATTGAGTTCGACCCCACATACCCTTTGGTGCGTCTGCGGCAATCTTGTTGGTTTCAACAGGCGGCGAGCTACCGTTTTCATCGCTGACGATAAGCTCAGTGTTTGTTTCAGGAGCGACGGGGCCGGGGGTTTCCTCGGCATAGAGTTGCGTTGTCCACGTCAGCAGTACGTAGACCAGTAGCAGCGTTTTCGGCCGAATGGCAGTTATATTCATTAGATTCTCTTACGTGCATAAACGGGGTTTCTCAACACCTGTGCTTTATTTATCGTTCAAATTCAATAGCTCCTTTAGAATTAAGAAGCTATCAAATTGCCGCTGCCGTAAGAGCTAGTTTTGAATACTCTGTTTTTGAATGAGAACAGAATATCACGCTATTAGCGACGGGTTTATAGTCAGTCTTTAGTGCGTACTTCGCAGTTTCATTACTGAATTCCCGATTTTTTGCGTGACCCTCTTCACATTTTTCATGTGACGCAAGCCCACGACAGATTGTAAACCTGTGCGAAACAATTCGTTTGTCCGAAACATAAGCCATACAAATAACCAGGGACCGGGATTGATATTCAGTCTTGGAATGAATACAAAAAGAGAGATTTGGTTTATGCGTAGCGTCAACACGATTGAAAAATTATTTCACATGCCTGCCATCTATATGGGCATGTTGCTGCTGGGAATAACAGGTGGCGTCGCCACACTGTTGACGGTGAACAGTCAATTCACTCTAAACTCATCGATTACCAATTCGGATTGGTTTGCGGATGCAACACAAGACATTCGTCAACGCGAATATTTTGCCAGTTACGCGACACAAACCGTTTTTCCCGAACATGACAAGCTGCTACAGGCACCAAACCGTGCGCAACACTTTCGCAGCTATTTTCTGCCAGACCGCATCGCGCTAGTTCCACGTACCTATGACATTAGCGATACGAAGTCTAACTGGCAGTGGAGTCTACGTCTTTCCGACGTCAATGCGGACGGAACACAAATACCACTGCAAAGCGCCGTCATTGCCAATAACAAGAATCGCGTTGAGTACCAGCGCGGCAATCTCGTCGAATGGTATATCAACAACAACAAAGGCCTTGAGCAAGGCTTCACCTTAAACGAATCACCACTGGAAAAAGACATTAATACCTTGCGTCTGAGCATGGAAGTAGAGGGGTCTCTCTACCCTCGCCTGTCCGCAAAGCGTGATGCGCTGACTTTCATCAATGAACGTGGCGTACAAATCATCAATTTCGGTCACCTCGTTACCTACGACGCCGATAATAAGGTGCTGCCTTCCCATTTCGAATTGCGCAACCACACGCTTAGCATCGTGGTCGATACGCGCAACGCGGTATACCCGATTACCATCGACCCACTCGCTACTTCTGCCGATTGGATAGAAGACAGCCCGCAGGCCGATGCGGAATTTGCCTACGCGGTTGCATCGGCTGGTGACGTCAACGGCGATGGTTATAGCGATGTCATTATTGGTTCACGCCTCTACGACAACGGAAGCATCGATGAAGGGATGGCCTTTGTCTATCACGGTTCAGCAACCGGACTGCCAGCGACTGCAAACTGGACTGTAGATATCAATATCGCAGGTGCCGAATTCGGTACCGTGGTCGCCGGAATCGGCGACGTCAATGGTGACGGCTATACCGATGTCGCGGTCGGCGGCAGAAATTACTCCAATGGACAGGCAACTGAAGGCGCGGTGTTTGTTTATCACGGATCAGCTAGCGGCCTACCTGTCACTGATGACTGGTTTATCGAAGGCAATGTCGCCAGTATCGAACTCGGCTACTCCATCGGTAGCGCAGGTGACGTCAACGGTGACGGCTATTCTGACTTGGCAATCAGCGCCCGACTATACTCCAACGGTCAAGCCAGTGAAGGTATTGCCTACGTCTTTCACGGTTCTGCTAGTGGTTTGCCCGATGGCAATTCTGACGGACAAGGCCTGACCAGTGAAGCGAGCTGGTCGTACGAACCAAACGTGGCAAATGCACGCTTTGGCGATTCATCTATCGGCACAGCAGGCGACGTCAACGGCGACGGATACAGTGACTTACTTGTAGGCGCGAGACGCTGGAGTAATGATGGCGGAACTACCACCGAAGGTCGCGCCTACCTATTCTACGGTTCCGCATCCGGCCTGTCCGCAAGTGAAGACTGGAAAGTGGAAAGCGATATGGACGGCTCCTGGTTTGGCCGTAGTGTTGCCACCGCTGGCGACGTCAATGGCGACGGTTATAGCGACATCGTTATCGGCGCAGGTCGATACATGAATGGACAGACTGACGAAGGTGCGGTGTTTGTCTTTCACGGCTCTGCCAGCGGCCTGCCCGACGCGGGCGCCGACGGACTTGCACACCTGTCCGACGCAAGTTGGTCAGCTGAAGGCAATGCCATCGATACCGAACTTGGCTACTGGGTTGCCAGCGCCGGTGATGTCAATGGCGACGGCTATGCCGACATCATCGTTGGCGCACGCCTATACGACAACGGCCAGACCGACGAAGGTGGCGCGTTTGTCTATTTAGGTTCGAGTAGCGGTCTATCTACAGTCGCAGACTGGTCTGCTGAAAGTGACTACGCCGGTGCCCAAATGGGGCGCACTGTCGCCTCGGCTGGCGACGTCAACGGCGACGGATTCTCCGACATCATCGTCGGTGCGCCTTTCTATAATCAGGTCGTGACCAATGACGGTCGCGCCTATGTTTATTATGGTTCTGCCGATGGTCCCGCAAGCGCCTCAAGCTGGACAGTCGACAGCAATCAGGGAACGGCTAACTTAGGTATTTCGGTCGCCTCTGCCGGCGACGTCAACGGTGACGGCTACGAAGATATCGCCATCGGTGCGAGTACTTTCGATAATGGTCAAACCGACGAAGGTCGTGTGTTCGTCTATCACGGTGCCGCCGGTGGTCCATCGACTACTGCCGACTGGACCGCTGAAAGCGATCAGGCTAGCGCCAATTTCGGTGTTTCACTAGCATCGGCTGGCGACGTCAATGGCGATGGCTATGCCGACCTGGTCGTCGGCGCAAATCTCTACGACAACGGCGAAAGCGATGAGGGACGCGCCTTTGTCTATTACGGTAGTGGCACGGGGCTCTCGGCAACGGCCGACTGGACCATGGAAAGCAATCAGGCCAGCGCCAATTACGGTATCAGTGTTAATTCCGCAGGTGATGTAAACGGTGACGGCTACGCCGATGTCATCGTCGGTGCAAACCTGTATGACAATGGTCAGGCCTCGGAAGGTGCCGCGTTTATCTACTATGGCGCAACTACGGGTCTATCAACGTTTACAGACTGGCAAGTAGAATCCAATTCCATTAGCGCTGAATTTGGTATCAGCGTAGCCTCGGCCGGTGACGTCAATGGCGATGGTTTTGACGATGTCGTCATCGGTGCCAATAAATTTACCAATGGACAAACTGCCGAAGGTGGCGCGTTCGTCTATCACGGTTCGGTTAGCGGAGTTGCTACCAGTGCCAACTGGAGTTTCGAAAGTAATCAGGCCAATGCCGAACTCGGTGTGAGCGTTGCCAGTGCCGGCGACGTCAATGGCGACGGCTATGCCGATCTCGCCGTCGGTGCCAATTTATATGACAGCGGCCAGACCGACGAAGGTGTGGTGTTAGTCTTCCACGGTTCGGGAACAGGTCTAAACACCTCGGCCAACTGGACAGGTCAAATCAATCAGGCCAATGCCAATTACGGTATCAGCGTCGCCTCGGCGGGTGATATCAATGGCGATAAATATTCGGATTTAATCGTTGGTGCCAACCTGTATGACAACGGCCAGAACGATGAAGGTGGCGCGTTTGTTTACTATGGTTCTTCCACCGGCTTGTCCGCCTCTGCTGACGCGAGTTTAGAAATCAATCAAGCCAGCGCCCAATTCGGTATCGCGGTAGCCAGTGCCGGTGATACCAATGGTGATGGTCTTGCCGATGTTATCGTCGGCGCGAATCTTTACGACAACGGCACCACCGACGAAGGTGGCGCGTTTATGTTTATCAGCAATGGCGAAGGCAAAACACTCACGCCACGCATGAAGAATTCCGGCGACACCGGACCGGTTGCCTTTAAAGGCGCATCCGATAGTCGAACACAATTCCGTATCGCCGTTAACGCACGTCATCCTTATGGGCGCGGTGATCACAAACTGGAATGGGAAGTAAAACCGGCCGGAACCCCGTTTGATGGAACCGGCACCTCACTCAGTTCCACCTGGACCAATAGTGGTGTTAGCGGTGGCAGCATTAGCGAAGCAGTGACCGGTTTGACCGCGGGTGCCGCCTATCACTGGCGCGCACGTCTGGTCTATGACCTGGCAACCGCACCTGAACAACAATACAGCCGTTGGTTTAGTCCGGTACGCAACGCACATTCGGAAATCGACGTGCGCGCCGGTACTCAAATCGATATGTCGGTGACGGTAAGCGACACGGTTGACCCGGTGCCATTGGGCAATAATTTCGATTACGTTATTCAAGCCAGCAATGCCGGTCCCGATACCGCCACCGGTATCATCGTGACCGCGGTATTGCCGACGAAAGCTAGTTACAGCACGTATTCGGGTGCAGGTTGGAGTTGTGCTAACGCCAGCGGCACGGTGACCTGTCGCCTGGCATCGATAGCCTCTGGCGCGAATAGCACAGTTAATCTGACCATGACCGCAACGACGAGCGGAAGTGATAGCGTTAGCGTAACCGTTAGCGCGCGTCAGCCAGACACCAATGGTACGAACAATAGCGATAGCGAAACCACCATCATGAATACGCCTCCGGTAGGTGTGAATGACAGTGCTTCGACTAACGAAGACACTGCGGTGCTTACTGGAAACGTTCTGACCAATGACACCGACGCCGACTCGGATACGCTAAGTGTCAGCGCTGCTGATGCAACGTCGGCTAACAGCGGTAGCGTTACCAACCACGGCAACGGTACCTTTACCTATACGCCACCGGCCAATTACAACGGTTCTGACACGTTTAACTACACCGTCAGTGATGGCAACGGTGGTACTGACACCGCAACCGTTACGATTACGGTCAATCCAGTGAATGACGCACCGGTCGCAACAGATGATACGGCGACGACGAATGAAGACACGGGCGTTCTCACTGGCAACGTGTTGGCCAATGACACCGATATCGATGGCGACGGCCTGTCTGTGAGCGCGGCCGATGCCAGCTCGGCTAATGGCGGTAGCGTTACCAATCACGGAAACGGTACGTTTACCTTTACACCAGCCGCCAACTACAACGGCAGCGATACATTTAACTATACTGTCAGCGATGGTAACGGCGGCACCGATACCGGAACGGTAACGGTAACCGTTAATCCAATCAATGACGCGCCAGTTGGGGTTAACGATACGGCCTCGACTAATGAGGACACTGCGGTTCTTACCGGCAACGTCTTGACTAATGACACCGACCCGGAAGGCGACACACTATCTATTGCAACTGCGGATACCACTTCAGTCAGCGGTGGTAGCGTAACCAATCATGGCAACGGTACGTTTACCTATACGCCTGCGGCCAATTTCAATGGCAGCGACAGCTTTACTTACACCTTGAGCGACGGCAACGGTGGAACCGACACCGCGACTGTCAATCTGACCGTCAATCCTGTCAATGACGCGCCAGTTGGGGTTAACGACAGCGCGAGCACCAATGAAGACACGGCAGTACTCACCGGCAATGTGTTGAGCAATGACACAGACATCGAAGGTGATACCTTGTCGGTTAGCGCGGCCGATGCAACTTCCGCCAATAGCGGTAGTGTGACCAATCACGGTAACGGCACGTTTACCTACACACCACCTGCCAACTTCAACGGAACAGATACGTTTAACTATACTGTTAGCGATGGCAACGGCGGCACTGACACCGCGACCGTAACCATTACAGTAAATGCGGTGAACGATGCGCCGGTCGGCGTGAACGATACAGCTTCAACAAATGAAGACAGTGGCGTTACCACCGGTAATGTATTGACCAACGACACCGACACCGAAGGCGATACCCTGAGTGTTGCAGCGGCAGACGCCAGTTCGGCGCAAGGTGGTTCTGTAGTCAATCACGGCAACGGTACTTTCACTTACACACCACCGGCAAACTTTAACGGCAGCGATAGTTTTAACTACACCGTTAGCGATGGCAATGGTGGAACCGATACCGCCACGGTCAATCTGACCGTGAATCCGGTAAACGATGCGCCAGTGGCCAATGACGATACGGCCAGCACCGCGGAAGATACGCCGGTACTGACCAGCACCGTACTGATTAACGATAGTGATATCGATGGCGACACGCTGAGTATTTCTGCGGCAGACGCCACTTCAGTACAAGGTGGTACGGTGGTCAATCACGGCAACGGTACGTTTACCTATACACCACCAGCCAACTTCAGCGGCGGCGACAGCTTCACCTATACCATTAGCGATGGTAATGGTGGTACTGACACCGCGACAGTGAATATTTCCCTGACCGGCGTTAACGATGCACCGGTTGCGACAGCAGATAGTTTTAGCGTGAACGAAGATATTGCCTTGTTAACCGGCAACGTACTCGCTAATGATAGCGACGTCGATGGCGACACACTAAGCGTGGCCAGCGCAGATACAAGCTCGGCCAATAGTGGAAGCGTCGTCAACAATGCCAATGGCACGTTTACCTATACGCCAGCGGCAAACTTCAACGGTACAGACACGTTCAACTACACCGTGAGCGATGGCAATGGCGGTAGCGACACGGCGACAGTGACGATTACGGTCAATCCGATTAACGATGCGCCAGTCGGTACCGACGACACCTACTCCTCACCGGAAGATACGATCTTTAACGTACCGAATGTGTTGACGAATGACGTCGATGTGGACGGTGACACGATTAGTGTTACGAGCGCGGATGGTACATCTGCGCAAGGCGGAACCGTGGTCAACAATAGCGACGGCACCTTTATCTACACGCCTGTGTTGAACTTCGTCGGTAGCGATAGTTTCAACTACACTATCAGCGATGGTAATGGTGGCAGTGGTTCTGCAACAGTGAACCTGACAATCACCGCGTCGAACGATGCGCCGGTTGCGGTAAACGACAGTGAAACCACAGCGGAAGACACACCGTTTACGACGGCCAATGTCATGACTAATGACACCGATTCCGATGGCGACACTTTATCTATTACAGGTTTTACCACGACCTCGGCCTTCGGTGGCGTCGTCAGTCATAATGGCGATGGCACGTTTAACTATACGCCGACGGCCAACTTCAACGGCACCGATAACTTCGATTACACCGTAAGCGATGGCAATGGTGGCAGTGACAGCGGTCGTGTGTATATCACGGTCACAGCAGTCAACGATATGCCTGTTGCCAATAACGACACGCTAATCACCAATGAAGACGTGATGATGGTCAGCGGCAACGTGTTGAGCAATGACAGCGATATCGATGGTGATACATTGACCGTCATAGGCGCAGACACTGCCTCGGTGAACGGTGGTTTTGTGGTCAACCACGGCAATGGCTCCTTCACATATACACCGGCCTCGAACTTCAGTGGTAGCGACTCGTTTAATTACACGATATCCGATGGTAATGGTGGAACTGATGTGGGTACGGTTGTTGTCACGGTGAATGGTACTAACGATATACCGGTAGCCGGCAATGACAGCGCCGCAACATCGGAAGACACGACTGTCACTATCAACAATGTTCTGCTTAACGACACCGACGCCGATGGTGACGTTCTCAGCGTTTACTTCGCTGATAGTCTATCAGTCGAAGGTGGTAAGGTCGTTAATCTGAACAACGGACAGTTTACCTACACGCCTCCACCAAACTTTACCGGTGTGGACAGTTTTATGTATCTGGCCGCCGACACCAGTCTCGGAACCGATGTGGCCACAGTAACAATTACCGTTACACCGGTCGCCGACGCGCCGATTACGGTTGAGGACAAAGTCATAACAGACGAAGATACACCGATAACGATTATCGATATCATCGCCAATGACTACGATCCGGATGGTGACGCCATTACGCTTACTAGCGTAGACACGGTGTCGGTCAATGGCGGGCAAATTGTCGACCTCGGTGAAAACGCCTACCGTTATCTTCCACGCGAAAACTTCTTCGGTCCGGATAGCTTCGGCTACACCATAGAAGACTCGACTGGATTGACAGCAACAGGTACTGTTTCAGTTACCGTGAATTCTATCGGTGACGCACCAGTGCTCACGATGAAAGACATCAACGGTATTGTCGTCATGCAAGGCCAGTCGACATCCTTCAATGTCATGGTTACTGATCCGGATCAACAAGGTTCGTATACCTTGAGTGCCTCGGCCAGTGCCTTGGGTATCTTTGAATTCAAAGGCGACAAGGTCAAGTTCACCGGTACTGTTGCCGGTTCCGAAACTGTGGATATCATTGCCACTGACGAAGGCGGTCTCAGTAGTAGCAAGACACTGTCTGTAGTGGTAAATGCTGCGAATCTCCTCGACAGCAACGACGATGGCGTGACAGACGCACAGGCTATGGCCATCGGTATAGATCCCAAGGCTTCGCAGGCAGACACCGACGGTGATGGCATTCCGGACAAATATGAAATCGGTGATCCAAACAATCCGACAGACAGTGATGGCGATGGCATTATCGACGCGCTGGAATATGGTGATGCGGCCAATGATGCAACGCGCGCCAATATCGCTATAAGCGATCACGTATCCAATCTGGGTTCACTCGGTGATTTGTCAGAACAAATCGTTGAACTTGGGCTGAGTGCGAATAGCCAATTCGTGGCCAATAATCACGAAACCTTGGGGGCTATGAACAAGCCTTTCGAGAATATTCCGCTGATTACCGAGGCCTCGACAGGTGTAGAAGACACCGCGTATGGCTATCCGCTTGGTATATATGACGCGAGCATTTCCACATCGGAAGGCACGACAACATTGACACTCAAATTCCCAGAAGGCGTGGATATTCCTGAGAACGCAGTCATCCGTTACCTGGATCAAAACAATCAGTGGCAAACGGCGACCGATGCGGTCATCGATCGCAGCACAGGCGAAGTGCACATACCGTTGACTGATGCGGGTTCTATGGACCGTGACCTCAAACCTGAACTGATCAACAGCATTGTTGGTGTTGGTGTTCCCGGTTGGGAGGGTAAAGGTGAAACCATTAAGAGTTATAAATGGTCACTGGGCGGCGGTGGATGTTCCATCGGCAAGAGCGACAAGGTTGATCCGTTCTTCCCTGCAATACTTATGATGTCGCTGTTACACTTGGGAATGCGTCGACGTCGAAGAGCGCAGTAATCGTACTGCTTTCCAATAACGCACATAAATCCGGGAAATGAATATTCATTTCCCGGATTTTCTATTTCGTATTTCATCCTTTTTGTTTCTTTTTAGTTCCGGTTTGCAGGCCACATTAAGTAGCTTGTGATAGGGTTTACCTGTATGCTTGCTTACTGCGTTTGTTCCATAGCACATCAGAGTTTGTATCGTGCAGCCGTGGTTAGTCATCGACATCTCATAGGGACTTACTTTTGCCTCAACCAGAAGGAAGCTGAAATGAACAAACCTGGGATAAACAGTCAAAGCCACTTTCCACGAGGTTCTCTTTCCCGTCCTTCCATCTCTCTGGGAAAATATCGCTTCAGCCTGATGAGTTCACAATCTTTTGACAATCGACGTAATACTTCGGGAAAATGTCACCATCTCGATAGTCAAACTCAGGAATATGAACCCAAACGTTGACAAATTTCTCGCCGAAGGATGTGGCCGTTGCTCTTTGTGGAAAACACCTGAATGCAAGGTAAACACCTGGCAAGCAGAGCTTGTTGTCCTGAGAAATATTTTGCTGGATTCAGGCTTGAACGAAGAAGTGAAATGGAGCCAACCCTGTTACACCCTGGACAAGAAAAATATTATTTTGTTAAGTGCCTTTAAGGATTATTGTGCACTCAACTTTTTCAAGGGTTCATTACTGAAAGACACACACAAACTACTCGTCAAACCCGGTGAAAATTCGCAGGCCGCACGTCAATTGAGATTCACAAATAAGAAAGACATTACCAAGTCCAAAGCAATTATAAAAGATTATATCCAGCAAGCCATCTCGATAGAAAAAGCCGGCAAACGGGTTGAGTTCAAAAAAGAAGCGGAACCGATACCAACCGAGTTGAAACAGACTTTCAAGCAACACCCCGACTTCAAGCACGCCTTCGAGTCCCTGACGCCAGGTCGACAGCGCGGTTATATCCTGTATTTTTCCGCCGCGAAACAATCCCAAACACGCACCAATAGAATTGAAAAACTCATACCCAAGATTATGCAAGGAAAAGGTTTGAACGAATGATCAAGCTATTAACCCAACTGAATGGGTGTGTTTTCTATCGTATCAATTAACTAGCCAAACGCAGCAGCGCAACGCTATCCGACAGGTAAACTATCCTACTCCTCCGGCAAGCTCATGATTTGACAATAGATCAGGGAGAGAAAGAACGCCCATATCAAAGCAAATACCTCTCTGAATTCTCATCCATGCAAATAGCCTTCATGGATTATTCAAAAAACGCCTATCCGAGTCGAAATATAATAGTCTGCTGGTCTGCGACGCCTATTGATAAAGGGATACACCCATGCCGATTCGTACCATGCTATTCCGCCTCTCACTGCTATCTGTCACCGTGTTGATGCTTTCAGCGTGTGGCAGCAACACGCCCACGGAGTGCACGGGGAACTTGGTTGAACTGAGTGACGACCTGCGCTATCTCAAGGCGAAGACGGCACTGCCCCTGGGCAATGGTAGCGAAGGCCATATCAATATTTATGTGCAACGCGTGCAAAAGAATGACGCCAATGAATGGACAGCAACACCAGTTCAAGCCTTTGACGATGGCAGAACCCCTTGTCAGGTCGTGAATGAGATACAGACAATGTGGAAAGACTATTATCAGGACATGATCGACGCGGGAATTCATACGAGCGTGATCGCCAAGTATCTTTCTTCGATCAGCGCCTATGGCGAGGATCCTGCGCGCGCAAAAGCAGGTGTGTATGCTGAAGCCAGTATGGGTGCCTGCGGCTATGCGGGCGCACCGGGTACCATACATTGCGGTATCGGGGTGAGTGAAGATTTCAAAATTTATTTTCTTTCCCATGAAAATACCCACGGCTTCCAATGGGACCACTTGAATAGCGGTGAAGAACACGTGTTGCTCTATCGTATTTTTGCCGCCTATGCCAACACGCTTTACCATCAATCGGTCAACAATGCATCCCAGTTCATCGACACCCAGGGAAGATGGCATATCGATATGATGGACTACGCCTTACAAAATGAATCTGAGTGGCTAGCCGACGTATTCAAAGATTATCTCTACAATAACTCCGCCCATTGGGCCTATATGAAACAACACCACCCTGCCCTGGTGAGTTTTTTCGATTGCATCTGGAAACAGGGCGATAGTTTTACGCAGTGTCATGAATCGTCCGGCGTTGATACCGTAAGTTTTGCCAACAGTCTCCCCGTCGTCGACGTGCCTGCGGTATCCGGCTATAACGCAACAGAGTCTACGGCCATCTGGAATGTTTGTTTCAATAGTAACAACAAGAGCGAACACACTACCGTATTCGATCAAGTAATCGAGTATCTCACGCCAGGCTTGTACGCCAATTCTGCCGATAGCTACAAACTTGGTTATGGTGATTGCGATCACAATGGTGTGATTGACTGGATATGCAGCTACAAAGGAAGTGCACCCGATGGCAGCGCCTATCTATGGAACAGCAACAACACAGTCGGTGCGTATACGTTTATCGTTACCGGTGACTACGGAAACGGCTATGTAGATTATCGTCAAGACCCGTTTCTAACCCTACCCACTATAAACGGATCACTGGCGCAACCGATGTATCGCGAATGGCAAAGCAACTACGGTAGTTGCAATGGCGCCCGTTATTTCAACCAGGTTCCGACATGGTTTACTTATTTTGCCTCTGGCGTAAGCAATCTTCCGACGGAGTATATTGATAAACAGAATTGGTAGTGTACCGAGCTGACTTTACTCATGCGACAGTAAATCAGTCAAATGGTGTGTACCGATCCCTAGTCCGGAGTATGTTCAAATCCAGGAGGTTGACGTTTATCAAAATCACAGCCCCCCGACTTGTACCCACACACCTTCGTGACTCAATAACGACGCCCTACTTCCAGCACAAACAAATTGTCCTGACGAAAAACTCGTGTGAATGTTTTCTCGTCACAAACATTTTTAAAACCGAAGCGCCAACTCTCGTAAACCATTCAACGCCTGCTCAAGAACGGGATTGTCACTTTCCCGTGGATATACCACATATGCCGGCTGCGTGTATTCTGGCGCGTCGGCGACAAGATGTAGGCGTCCCGCAGCGACGTAAGGCATTGCCAACCTAGCGGGCAGATAACAACTACCACCATTGGCCAATATAAGTTGAATTCCTAACCAACCAATATTGGCGACTTGAGCAGGTCGTTCCTTATCGGGATAACTCTGTGCATGTTGCGCATAGAAATGTGGCCCCCACTCAATGTAAACATAGTCGTCACCGGGTCCGGTTTCATTAGCACGCGTACTGACGAAAACCAACGTCTCCTCTAGAATATGCTCTACAACAAGTCCGGGGCTATGCGTTGGGGTATACATAAGACCGATGTCCAATGTTCCCTCTATCAATCGATGCATCAGATCTTCTTCAAAACCGATTTCGCTTCGGATGACGACATCCCCCGCAGTACGCCTCATCCAGCCTACCCATTTTGGCAATAAATCGTCCCAAAGCGCGATGCGGCCGCCTATGCGTATGCTCGCACGAAAGCCTTCGGAAATTCCAACTTCGTCCAGGGCCTGTTGCTCGGTCAAGACAAGTCGCTTGGCAAAATTGAGAAACCGACGACCTGCGGACGTTAACGTGGCTCCTGTTCGATTACGCACAAACAGACTCACGCCAAGCTCGTCCTCTAGCTTTTTGATCCTTGCACTCACCGTAGATTGCGTTATGAACAATTTCTCTGCTGCCTCCAGAAAACTTCCGTGAGCAGTTATCGCCAGAAAGGTTCGTGCCTGATCTATGTCCATTTTGGTGAGACCGTATCGATATTTTCGATATTATCTACAATTTATATTCGTTTGACCACACTTATTCGTGAATTTATAGTTTTTCAACACAAATTCCACAGAGGATATAGATGTATTAACACGCATCTTTTTTTTGGCCCTAAAAGTTGTATTTTTACTGCATCTTTTAAGGGGTTTTAAAAATATGCTGCTCTGAGTTCAATCAAACAGGAGATCACGAATGAGAGGTATGGAAGTCGCTGTAGGTAATTCTTCACGCTGGAAATCCTGTGAAATCGTCGTACTGTCTTTTCTATTATCCTGGCTATCAAGTTCGTCTCTCTTTGCCAAAGACCGTGAATTTGACATGACGATCGACGAAGTCACCATCAAAGTTGCACCCAATCTTGACTACAAAGTATTTGGATTTAACAGTCAGGTACCAGGCCCGCTTATTCACGTTCAAGAAGGTGACGACGTAACAGTTAACGTTACCAACAACACGACGCTACCGCACACCATACACTGGCATGGTATACGACAGAAAGGCAGCTGGCGCAGCGACGGTGTACCCGGCGTTACCCAAAAACATATCGAAAGCGGCGAGACCTATACCTATCGCTTCAAAGCCGACCGCATCGGTACTCTGTGGTATCACTGTCATGTAAACGTGAACGAACATGTTGGTATCCGTGGTATGTGGGGGCCGCTAATTGTCGATCCCAAAAAACCGTTACCGATTGAAAAGCGCGTAACAAAAGACGTGATCATGATGCTGAGCACCTGGGAATCAGCGGCAGCAGACAAATTCGGAGAAGGTGGCACACCTGAAAATGTGGCTGATTACTTTTCCGTAAACGGAAAATCATTCCCCTTAACGCAACCAATACGAGTCAAGAAAGGCGATGTCGTTCGCGTGCGCTTTTTTGGCGCGGGAGGCGCTATCCACGCCATGCACAGCCATGGGCACGATATGCTGGTCACGCATAAAGATGGTCTGCCACTTGACCAACCCTACTCTGCAGATACCGTTTTGCTCGGTCCTGGCGAACGCTACGACGTCATCATAGAGGCGGATAATCCTGGCCGCTTTATCTTTCACGATCATGTAGACACTCACGTCACCGCAGGCGGTAAATTTCCTGGAGGCCCCATCACCGTAATGGAATATGACGGAATTGAAATGGACGACTGGTATGTATGGAAAGACATACAATATGACGCAAATTTTTTCTACAGCGAATCTCTGAATAAAGGCTTTGGCATGTTCGATCATGCTGGATTTAAGGGAAAAGCCGAAACGCTTCGTCGTAGGAGGTAATTTTAATGTCTAAACATACAAGCCGGAAACTACCTACTTCGATTTTCGTAACAACATTGATTTCTGTTTCAGCGACATTCAATTTGCAAGCCGCAGACGGCGAAACCATTCTAAATGAGAAATGTGTCCAATGTCATGAAATCAAAAAACCGGGGCCTGATAGTTTGCAGGAGTTGTGGCAGCAAAAAGGACCAAACCTTTCCTATGCCGGTAACAAATACAAACAAGCATGGCTTGAACACTGGCTGATAAAACCCTCTCGCATTCGACCTGCTGGAATGTTTTACGGAAATCATATCAAGCCAGGTGAAGAACGAGACGTCGTTGATGCGTCGTCGTTGTCTGATCATACAAAGCTAGTGCCTGATCAAGCAAAGGCCGTGGCAAGCACCTTAATGAAGTTTAAAAATAAAAGCGAACTTATCAAACAAGGCGCCTATATCCCGGGAAATATCTCTCTAAGCATGGGTGATCTGTTATTCGTCAAGATACGTGGCTGTTCCAGCTGTCACCAAATAGAGGCGGACTATGGTGGACTGAGCGGCCCGGAGGTCTACACTGCTGCTTCCCGTCTTCAAGAAGATTACATAGTCAGCTTTCTTAAGAACCCACAGGCATGGTCTCCGAAGACATTTATGCCAAATTACGAATTGAATGAAAAAGATATCCAAAAATTTGTTCACTACTTTCGCGCCCTCGCAGGGGAGAAATAGAGATGATGAACACACGTCTACTTTTGAAGTCGGGTTATCGCACACTTCTTTTCGCACTCTACATTACGTCCGGAATTGTCCTTGCTGAGGAATCTCCTAAAGACGTTTACAAAACCTATTGCTGGCAATGTCATGGAATGCAAGCAGATGGTATGGGTTTAAACATCCGTGACATGTCTGTTCAACCTCGTGACCACACGGACAGCAAAGAAATGTCTGCGCGCTCCAATGAAGAAATGTTCAAAGCAATCAAAGAAGGTGGAAGCGCAATCGGAAAATCCGCATTAATGCCTGCGTGGAAGAACGTACTGACTGATGACGAGATACATGGTTTAGTCAGATATCTCAGGGAACTGTGTAACTGTTAGCAGAAGAGATATTGAGTTTTTGGTTGTGCATGCAAGGAAAGAAAAACGTTCCCAATTTGGGATAATCTAGTGTCATTAATGGAGGAAAGTCTATGAGTAAATCTCTGGCATATAAATTCAAGGCCGGTAGTACGCTAGTAGTGGTTGCCGCTTTTTTGGTAGGTTCCCAGTCTGTACTGGCAAAAACCGTCAAGGTAAAAATGGTGGCGCAGGAAACAACCGTCGAAATAGACAACAAAGGTACGAAATATCCGGCCTGGACTTTCGACGGCGCTATACCAGGGAAGTTAGTCCGTGTCACAGAGGGTGATACCGTTGAATTTGAATTGGAAAACCCAAAAGCAAATAAAAACTCTCACTCAATGGATTTCCATGCTGCTGAAGTCGATGTATTGGATGAGTTTGGGGCTGTTAAACCAGGTCAAACCAAAACATTTACGTTTAAAGCAAATCGTGCAGGTATTTGGATGTACCACTGTGGAGCCAGCGTAATGGCTCAACACATTGCACGCGGCATGTATGGTGTCATTATTGTTGACCCTAAAAAGGGATATAACAAGAATTTCCCAAAGCCTGATCGAGAATACGTCCTGGTACAAGGGCAATATTTTCCAGATGCAGATGACTACAACGCGATGATTGCCAACGAAGGCTGGGCAGGATCTCTTATCAACGGAAAAATGTTTCACTATGACCCTGTGCATGATCCGAATGCGTCAAAAGTACTTCAATCCAAGCCGGGGGAACGAGTTCGAATTTACTTCGTAAACGCGAATATAAACGAACCGGTTGCATTTCATCCTATAGCCGGTATCTGGGATAAAGTTTACATTAATGGCAATCCGAATAATGTTCTGGAAGATATGGCAACGTATAATGTCGCAGTATCTGAAGCAAGTATATTTGACATTGTCTCTCCGAAGGACAAACCTACAAACAATGCCATCGTGGACCACGCGATGAAAGCAGCTTTGCGCGGCGCTATTACCGTCTTAATGAATAAACCTGATGCAGAAGCAAGCGCAGGAAAAGGTGACAACATCTTAATTCGTTAAACGAAGCCGCATTTAGTTCCCTCTCAGGGTATGGGGTAGAACAAGCTACCCCATCCCTTTTTTTAGTACGGGCAGAGATATATCGTTTTTTTCAATATCAAGTAAGAAAAAATATCGTTTTCACTTTCGCGGTAACACACACTAAAATAGTCACCCCAGAGAAATTTTACGAAAAATAATAGACAGAATCTAACCATTCGCGGCGAGAATTAGAAACAAAACTCTGAAGCGTGAAATGACTCCGTAACCGATATGAAATATAAATTCTACAACTTCGTAAACGCCCTCGGGTATAACAAAACCCATTCTTCCCACAATGAGAAAATTGTTTCCGGTATCGGAGGATTCCTGGGAATATTTCTAATCCTATACATCACAGGAAATTTCATACATCTGGAAAATGCGGTATTAATCGTTGCTTCTATGGGCGCATCAGCAGTGCTCGTCTTTGCAGCACCTCATAGCCCATTCTCACAACCATGGTCTGTAGGCTTCGGACACTTGTTTTCAGCTACAGTTGGTGTGCTTTGTTATCAGTATACGCCTGATATACAACTAGCAGCTGCGCTCTCTGTTGGCCTGTCCATTGTTGTCATGCTCTATCTACACTGCATACACCCGCCGGGCGGTGCAACAGCGTTAAGTGCGGTAATTGGAGGACCAGCTGTTCATGATCTTGGCTACCAGTTCATCATCACGCCTGTTCTGGTGAACGTCCTCGCTATACTGATAACCGCTACAGCTTTCAACAACCTTTTTCGGCGTCGACCATACCCCTTTGCACTTTCACATAGCCGTAAAGGAAAACGGCTTAATCAAAGAAGAGGCTCAGACTGACGAATTCTGGCTTCAAACTCAAAATGTGAATTCTTCAAATAGGTTTTTTTGGAAAAGTGGTCTTTTGCAAAAAATACAGCCCCTATACATCGTTGCTTGAACAGCGGGTGCAGCAAATAATTTGCACACATGGAAA
The DNA here is from genome assembly GCA_029881255.1 of Gammaproteobacteria bacterium. Taxonomy (NCBI): domain Bacteria; kingdom Pseudomonadati; phylum Pseudomonadota; class Gammaproteobacteria; species Gammaproteobacteria bacterium. The sequence goes on from JAOUMY010000008.1 coordinate 168,710, forward strand.
GTTGTAGCACTTCCAACCCCGCCTGGTTAGCTGTAACGGAAAACTATTGGGAATGACACATGGGAAACGAAAAAGGGCCAGCAGATTGCTGGCCCTTGAGAATAATGGGGTGGCCGACGGGGCTCGAACCCGCGACAACAGGAATCACAATCCTGGACTCTACCAACTGAGCTACGGCCACCACTGAAAAGCGATATGGCGCGCCCGGCAGGATTCGAACCTGCTACCCTCGGCTTAGAAGGCCGATGCTCTATCCGAATGAGCTACGGGCGCAATTCTTTGGAATCTGCTTGGGCACTGCCCGTGAAAAAAAATGGTCGGGGTAGAGGGATTCGAACCCCCGACACCCTGCTCCCAAAGCAGGTGCGCTACCAGACTGCGCTATACCCCGAGCTCATTGAATAAGCCCTACTCAATGAGGGGGGCAATGATACTGGCAGACTTTTAAATCGTCAATCCTTTCTTAGAAGGAAGAAATTGGCTTACCAATACGTTCTGTGCGATTATAACGCCCTGTTTTACCAGCCGCTTTTTAAAGACCCGGATTTCCTGTTATATGGCAAACATCATCGATGGCAAACGCATCGCTCAAAATGTAAAAGATGAGCTTAAACAACGTATTGAAAAAATAAGACAGGCTGGCGGCCGCGAACCCGGTCTAGCCGTCGTGTTGGTCGGAGACGACCCTGCTTCCCACGTTTATGTGAATAACAAACGCATAGCCTGCAACGAAATAGGCATACTGTCGATTGCGCATGATCTGCCTTCGGACACCTCTGAAGCCGACCTGCTAGAACTTATTCAACAGCTAAATCAAGACCCCACTGTGGACGGAATTCTGGTGCAATCGCCACTGCCGGAACATATTAGTGAAGACGCCGTGGTCGAATGTATCCGGCCTGAAAAAGATGTCGATGGCTTCCACCCATACAACATCGGTTGTCTTGCGGTACGTAAACCCACTCTACGTTCCTGTACCCCATACGGAGTCATGAAACTCCTGGAATCTACCGGCGCTGAAATCAAAGGCCAACACGCTGTTGTGGTGGGCGCGTCCAATCATGTGGGTCGTCCTATGGCGCTCGAGCTCCTTCTGGCCGGATGCACGGTCACTGTCTGCCACCGTTTCACCCAGGATCTGGCAGAACAGGTCTCGCGTGCCGACATACTCGTGGTTGGGGTGGGTAAACCTGGCCTAGTCAAAGGTGAATGGGTAAAGTCCGGGGCCATAGTGGTCGATATCGGCATCAACCGGCGCGAGGACGGACGTCTGGTGGGCGATATCGAGTTTGACGCTGCACAGGAACGCGCCAGCTGGATCACCCCGGTACCCGGAGGTGTAGGCCCAATGACCGTCGCCATGCTCATGGCGAACACCGTTCAAGCCATGGAAAACTTTTCGAAATAGCCTATAGTTATACTAGGTTTCTAATTCAGGGACGTAAATCGTGATTGCGAGACTCGGCACACTTGCAGTAGGTATCTTAATTGGCTATAGCCTCGCGTATTTCCATGTCAACGTCGCCCCAGAGGACTTTGTAAAAGGCAATGAGGATCGACTCCTCGTTCAGCGCCCCAAAATTGAAGAACTGGCGCCTTTGCCTGAGCTACCTCCTGCAACAATCTCCCTGGAAGATGAACTCAAAAAATTTGCGCTGTCCCATGAATGGGACCGCGTTATCTCTCTGGGTAGTGCCGGCATCGCCGAACGACCCGAGATTCGCGAAGCCGTGGCGCCAATTATGGATAAGGCATACGCTCACCACAGTAGGAAAGCCTATGAAAAAGCGCAATACGAATCCACGATTAAGTTGCTGAACGCGTCACAACAGTTTGTTGCATTAGATGGCGAAGAAAACCTGATGCTGGCGCATAGCCTGTTAGAGTTGAAGCAATATGATGCAGCGTATAAGGCTATTAAAGAGGCGGAAAAGCTATCAGCCAATAGCGAGGCCGTAAGAAAAATCCAGCGCAAAATCGTTTCACAATTGCTCAACCAACACATCGCGCGCAAACAAATCAGCGAATCCATCCAGCTCCTGGAGCAAGAACTGTTAAGTGACGCCGGGCACAGCCCCTATTACCTCCGCCTGGCAGAATTGCAGTATCAAAACGGTGACATCAATAAGAGTATTGTTAGCTTTGAAAGCGCCACCAATCTAGGCGAACAACTCAATGCCCGCCAAAGTAAAATGTACAAGAAATCCAAGCGTCGCCTGACGTCGCCAAACGTGATTGAGATTCCCATGAAAACTCAGGGCAACAACCTTTTTGTCGACGCTATCTTGAACCACAGCTCGCCACCTATGCATTTTCTAGTTGATACCGGCGCATCGCTGACAACCATTTCGCCACAGGTTGCCAACGCCCTGGGAGTTTTTCACGGGGATGACACCTCGGTGGTGAGTGTCAGTACTGCCAATGGCACAGTCAGTGCGCCCAAGATCACCTTGGAGAATGTCGCAGTGGCAGATGCGCAGGTCGATGATGTGGAAACAGTCGTACTCGCCAATATGGGAGAAGGCATTGATGGCCTGCTGGGTCTAAGTTTTCTACAGCACTTTGATGTCGAGATTTCAAACGAAGAAAATCTCCTCATTCTAAGACCACGTTAAAAATCCCTGCCAGGCGATTGAACCTACTAAAGACATCCCAACCTATTCCCGATATCAAACTATCAGGCGCAAAATACTGTATTTGAGGATGCGTGCACTATGGCGTTTACCGTATACGGCCCGGGAATTCGCGACGAAGTTCTGCTCGACAAGATGTTTGACAGCAGTCCGCTGGAACAGGCGGACGCGGTAAAAGGCGCCCCAAGAAAAGAAGAAGACGAGCCCGCCGAACAACAGGAGGCCCGTGACAATATCCAGCGATCGCAGGCAAAAAAGGCCTACAAGAAAGTAACGACGCTACCTCCCGAACGCGAACCTGCCATCGCCGCGCACCAGATCATGACCACGCCAGTAGTGTCCTTACCGGTCAATGCCAGTATCGTCGAAGCGTGGAAGCTGTTTCGTGAAAGACGCTTTCGTTACGTACCGGTTTTATCCGTCACCGGCAAACTGATCGGTATTTTGTCTGACCGGGCCTTATTGCGATACGCCGCCACTACGGGCAATGTACCGCCCTATCCTTCCAATTCACCGCAGGCCACCACTTCGATTGAGCAACTTGTCAAAATGCAGGTGATCACCGCGACGCCAGACACTCGTATACGTGAGATCGCGCGCCTGATGATGGAAAAACATGTGGGCGCCATGCCCATCATGGATCGTTATGAAAATCTGATCGGCATCATCACGCGAAGTGATATATTACGAACCGTTGTTAATCACGCCCCACTCGAGCTGTGGGTATAGTACTTCAAACGAAATAGCTTCTTTTTTTTCCTCACTCCTTCAAAACTGCGCCATTTCACACACTTTTCCATGCACTCCTGCGGCATAAGACACAATCTGAAAAATGTTATAAAAACGTGATTTTTCAGGCTTTGACAAGATAGTCAAGCAATAATAGAGTCAGGTGTAAAGCACAACAAATTGATTCAAATCACAACGCATTTCAAAAGTGGGGAATGAAAACAATGACGGTATTAACAAAAAAACTGGCGGTTGCCAGCGCGTTTTTATGCGCGCTTACGACGCAGGTTCAGGCGGCAGAACCCAGCCATCTTGAACATCCGCATAGCGCGGGTACGATTATGTTCGAATATAAATACATGCGCATGGCTATGGACGGATTACGTAGTGGTACGAAAGAAGTTACTACTGCCGAGGGTCTCGCACAGGGCTATGACATGGTTCCCACCAGCATGACCATGGACATGCATATGATAATGCCGATGTATAATTTCACGCCGGCACTTAGTGCCATGTTGATGCTTAATTTTCTCGACAACAACATGGCCATGATAAATGCCACCGGTGGCGAACATCCAATGCAGTCGACTGGCCTCGGCGACACCCATCTAAGCTTAAGCTATAAATTCCTGGATAATATGCTGGCGTTTAGTGTTGATCTCAGCTTACCAACAGGCAGCACGAGCGAGATGATGACGATGGACCATGGTACCGGCCCAATGCCCATGAGCGCACCATACGCCATGCAGCTTGGTTCTGGCACCTATGACGTCACACCGAGTATTTATTATCTCGGTGCCTACTACGATTTACGCTATGGCGCGATGGCAAGCTATACCTATCGTGTTGGCGACAATGACGAGGGATACTCGCTTGCGGACAAAGCTGACGCCATGATCTGGGTACGCAAGCCGGTGTCAGGCGTGAGTCTGGACGCCGAAGTGAAGCTCATGAGTTGGGGCGGCATAGACGGTAGACATAGCGGTATCTACTCCAGCATGGAAACAACCCCTGCACTCAAAACCGCTAATTACGGCGGAACCGCCGTCGAGATGACGGTTGGCGCGGCGATACCTGTTGGACCAACCACCATCGGTTTTGATGTCGGCCTCCCTGTCTATCAAAACTTGAGGGGACTGCAAATGGAGCGCACATTCAATATGTCCGCCTCTCTCAGCGCCATGTTTTAGACCGTGTTTATACCGGACGCTCCGCTTTATTGCAGAGTGTCCGGTCAATAATCTTCATAGCATCCTAACCTTATTCCCTTTACAATAGTGCCCGGAATCCGTCACCAAAACATAATAATGCGGATCTTAAAAAACATCATAATTAACAAAGTATTAGCCGTAGTTTTCAAATGAGTAGCGTGGGGCTGGGAAACTGGCCGAAATTCTTTTTACTGTGGGTAGTCCTGTGTTTTCTGTTTTCAGTGCAAAACCTTGCCCTGGCAGAGCAGAATTCTCGTTCGATTGCAGTTTATCAAAACGCCCTTCAACAGGCCCGTGACGGACACCTGGATCAGGCTTTACCGGTTCTCGAACGCCTAAGCCTTGATTATCCCGAACAAGCTCAATACCTCTATGACTATATTACCGTCCTCGGCTGGGGCGAATATGATATTGATGTAATCCGTCTGGCGCGAGGCCTGGACTTCGCAAGCCTGCCGGTGTTCTTGCTTGAGACCATCGGTAAATCCGCCCGTAACCAACAGGATTACCGTCTTGCCTACGATGCCTATCGCACCGCATATGCGCAACAACCACAACGTAAGGAAACGCGCCAGGGAATGATTATGGCGCTGGCAGATGTTGGAAAATACGAAGAGGCACAGGCGTTATTGCACAACACCAACACCGATAGTAAAGAACAACTCGAATGGTGGCAGGTTGAACTGTACGTATTGAGATTGAGGCCTGATAGCTTTTTCGAACAACTATTGTTACTCGATAAAATTCTCACAAAACAACCAGACAATCAGGAGGCGTTAAAGGAACGCGTACGTATCGCCAACTGGCTCGGCGCACCATTGCGGGCGCTGCAACTCGCACAGCGAGACAAGGTTGCATTACCTTCAGAAGAAACGGCAAATATGCAGGATGACGCCGACGCCTTCATGATACGTTGGGCCATGCTTGCAGATAAAACGGCGCACGAACGCCAGCAAGTTTTGGAAAACATCATCTCGCGCATCGAACAAAAGTTACAACTACTGGAACAACAACTACGAGACGCGCGCCGCATTGAAAGACTGAAGCGTGATTTACTACTCGCAACGCATCACGCCGGTCGACACCTAGCGAGTTTGCGCTACTATCGAGAATTAAGCGGACAACATATCGAATTCAATGCTACCGAATTAGCCGCTATTGGCGATTCCCTGTTAGTCACACAGCAACCTGACAAAGCCATCCCACTTTTTCGTCTGGCCTTACAAAAGGATGGCACTTCGTTTGACGCATTGTTGGGTTTGATCTTTGCCTATCTGGAAAACGAAGAACATGACAAGGCGCAACAGATCGCTGATGCCGCGGCCAACGCAATCGCTACCGGACCCATTTCGAGTATTAAATTAAAACCTGATGATCGTCCAACGCTTGAAACGACTCGCGCGGTGATACAAGCGAGTGCGGGTAAGTTTGAATTGGCGGAACGAATCCTTGCCCAGGCGTATTCTCAGACGCCTTTTAATATGAACATCATCGCCGAACAGGCCGCGCTTTCTCTGTGGCAAGGTCAAACGCGTGAGGCAATCGAAAAACTCAAATATGTTTTGTTTGTTGAACCAACACATAACGATGCCAGTTTAACCATGCAGGAAGCCTATCTTGCACTCTATGATCCCGGCACTGCGATTACCTTTCGTCATGAGATGTCCATGGACAGCCTGAGTGAGCGACAGGTGCGACGTTTGAATCGTATGTGGCAAGCCTACGATGGCTATGAATATCTGCTCGGTTTTAATCGTATGAGTAGTGATGGCACCCAGAGCAATATTGCGGATTTGTCGCTGGAGAGTTGGCTGTATACGCCACCTCTTTTTGAACGCTTTCGCGTTTTTGGACACGGCTTATATACCAGCGCCATGTTTCCACAGGGTTTGTCCCGATACCACCGCGCAGGTCTTGGCCTGGAGTATCGACATACAGGTTTACGTCTGAGTGCAGAGATCAATAATAGCATCAACACTAATTTAACACCGGGTATGACACTGAGCAGTCAATGGCAGGCCAACGACGCTTGGCAGTTTGGCGCCAATTTTGCGAGCAATGCTCCAGGTCTGCCACTGCGTGCACGAGTGAATGGTACTCGCGCATGGTCTACAGATGCGTATCTGCAACACCATCTTGGACGAAATGAATCAGGGCTTAGCGTTTCGCTGCTTTCATCAAGCGACGCAAATCATCGCGGTATCTTTTCCGGCTTTTATAAAAGAACACTGTGGCGCAGCAGCCGCCTGAAAAACTGGGCACGTATTGATATAAGCACCTCACGCAATACCCGGATTGAAACCGAATATTTTAATCCAAGCTGGGACGCCAGCATGTATCTTACTTTGGATAATGAACATCTGATCTGGCGTGATTACGAAAAATCTTTCAGCCATATGCTAAGTCCGTTTATCGGCATATATAAACAGGACAATTTTTCATATCGACCCACAGGCGGCATACGCTATCAACAGACGCTTGAACTTGGTCGATACCTCAATATTAATTACGGCGCGACGTATTCCTTTCCAGTATTCGATGGTGTAGCCGAACATGCCCTGGAAGTATTTGCCAGCATCTGGGGGCGTATATGAAGCTGCTCCAAACAGTGCTTATCGTTTTGATGCTGACTATGACTAACGTCTCTGCCGCAGATAAGAATTCTTTCCTGGTGCTTTGTTATCACGATGTACGCGATGATGTCAGCAGCGTTGATGACCAGGCCACAGTCGCCACAAGAACTGAGGATTTGATCGCACAGTTTTCCTGGCTGAAGGGAAACGGTTATACAGTAATCAGCCTTGATGATGTCCTCGCGGCAAAACACGGTGTTCGTCAACTGCCGGAAAAATCGGTCATGCTCACCTTTGATGATGGCTATCGCGGTATTTATGAACGTGTTTTTCCACTGTTAAAACTTTTTAACTACCCGGCGGTGGTTGGACTGGTTGGCAAATGGCTCGAACCTGTCGACTATGTGGAATACGATAACAAGCGTTTTCCACGCGACAATTTCGTCCAGTGGAAGCAGGTAAAGGAAATGTCGGATTCCGGTCTGGTGGAAATCGCTTCGCATAGCTATAACCTGCACAATGGCGTTGTTGCTAATCCCCAATTGAATTCCATGCCCGCTATGGTGTCACGCATTTATGATCCAAAGTCGCAGTCTTACGAAGACGACGACAGTTACGCTAAGCGCGTAATGGATGATTTACATCGTAATAGCCTTCTTATTGAAAAACACACTGGCAAGATTCCACGCACGGTTATCTGGCCATACGGCGAATTTAATGCCGTGGCACACAAAACCGCCAATCGCCTCGGCTTAAAACTGGGATTCACGCTCGGTGACTCGCTTGCCACAGCAAGAAAAACTACGGCAATGAATCGCATACTGGTCGGTCACAATATGGAATTAAACGATTTCGCCTGGTTAGTAAGACACCATGTCAGAAAACAGCCTGTGCGTGTCGCCCACGTGGATCTGGATTATGTTATCGATGCCAATCCGGCACAACAGGAACGCAATCTCAGCCAATTACTCGATCGCATCAAGGCACTGCAAATCAATACCGTATTTCTTCAGGCCTATGCCGATGCCGACGGTGACGGCGTTGCGGATGCACTCTATTTTCCCAATCGACATTTACCGGTACGCGCCGACCTCTTCAGTCGTGTTGCCTGGCAACTGCGTACTCGCAGCGGTGTAAATGTCTATGCCTGGATGCCGATGCTGGCGTTTAAGATTGATCACCTGCCTCGTGTAAAAGCCCTCGGGCAAAGTGCTGAAGGTGGCTATTATCGTCTTTCACCTTTCGATACCGAAGTCCGTAAGACGATTGAAGAAATATATGAAGACTTGGGTAAACACGCCTATTTCTCAGGTCTGCTATTTCATGACGATGGTTTTCTAACCGACTTCGAGGATGCCAGTGAGGCCGCTTTACAACGTTATAGACAATGGGGATTCCCGCCTTCCATCGAAGCGATACGCACCAACAGTGAACTTTCCAGAGAATGGATGAAACATAAGACCGCCACGCTCATCGAATGGACCAAACAATTGGAAGATACCGTCCGACATTTTCGCCCGCACCTACGCACGGCGCGCAATATCTATAGCCGCGTGATACTGGAGCCGGAAGCAGAGGCATGGTATGCACAGTCACTCACCGAATTCTCAAAGGCATACGATTACACCGCAGTAATGGCCATGCCGCGTTTGGAACAAGCGGAAGACCCACAACAGTGGTTACAACAACTGGCTAGAACAACAAAACTGATCAATGGTGGGCTAGACAACATTGTCTTTGAGTTACAAAGCCGCGATTGGTGGAAACAGGAAGCCATATCCGATGAAGAAATCGCCGCACAAATCAGGCTGCTACAGAGTGAAGGAATTATCAATTACGGTTACTACCCGGATAATTTCATCGAACAGCAACCCGGCATCGAGCGTATACGCCCACTGATGTCGATTAAACGTATTCCGGAGTTCTAAGCATGGAAAACGGCATACTCTATTTTATTATTGTCGGCCTACTCTTCTATGCATTTTATTATCCGCTGCTGATGTCTTATGTGTGGATGATCGGTGCCCTCTACTATTTTTTCCGCTGGGAATGGCATAAGGACAATCTGCGCATACCCAAACCGCTACTGGCGAACTTTCCTTCGGTATCGTTTGTCGTACCTTGTTATAACGAAGAAGAAGACGTCGAACAGACAATTACCTCAATTGCAAAACAAGATTATCCCAATTTCGAAATCGTTGCCGTCAACGATGGTAGCAGCGACAAAACCGGAGAGATACTCGATGATTTGACTGCGGTCTATCCGCAGCTACGCGTAGTGCATTTTGACGCCAACCAAGGTAAAGCGGTGGCCTTACGCTCCGGTTCGCTAATGGCGCAATACGAATATATCGTGTGTCTCGACGGTGATTCCTTACTCGATCCAGACGCAACACGCTGGATTATGCGTCACTTTATTTATGACGGCCGAGTTGGTGCGGTCACGGGTAATCCACGCATACGCACACGTTCGAGCCTGCTTGGCAAGATTCAGGTCGGTGAATTCTCTGCCATCATCGGAATGATTAAACGCGCGCAGCGCATCTACGGGCGCATGTTTACTGTGTCGGGTGTCATCGCTGCATTCCGTCGTGCGGCGCTGCAAGATGTCGGCTACTGGAGTTTGGACACTGTCACCGAAGACATCGATGTGAGCTGGAAGCTACAACTCAATCACTGGGACGTACGTTTTGAACCCAATGCCTTGTGCTGGGTATTGATGCCGGAAACACTAAGTGGTTTGTGGAAACAGCGACTGCGTTGGGCACAAGGCGGAATGGAAGCCTTGCTAAAATACTACCCAGTGTTAAAACACTGGAAGAAACGCCGCATGTGGCCTATCTATGGCGAGTTCTTCGCCAGTGTGTTGTGGGCCTATGTGATGTTCGCGATGGTGTTGTTGTCGATTCTCAATCAATTCATCGAGCTGCCACCACCGTTTGATTACACCATGCCCTTTATTGGTTGGGCCGGGATTATGTTGTGTATCACCAATATGCTGCAATTCGCGGTGAGCTTAATGATCGACTCACGTCACGAACGCGGCAATGGTAGATACTATTACTGGATGATCTGGTACCCCATGGCCTACTGGATTTTGTATGTATTAACCACGGTTGTTGCGGTACCAAAAGCACTGATGCGTACACGCGGATTGCGTGCGCGCTGGGAAAGTCCTGACAGGGGGTTACGTCCATGAACGCCTGGGTTATTGAAAGACCTGAACTTCAGACCATCACTCAACAGTTGTTATACGCGGTGTTAACGTCGCTATTGTGGGCTTTTTGGTTTTATCTTTGGCTACCACTGCTCTCACCTTGGGAAGAAGCGCTCGGGCTGACCACGCTAATCGATACCCATATGTATACGCGTGAACAATACCGTTTATTACTCGATCTATTTGTCATATGCGGCATCGCGTCGATCGTGATTGCACTGGTGATGTTCGCCTGGGCATATCACAATTTCATCCCGACCACGCGCAATAAGCGACGTCGTCCCTTGCCGATCACCAAAGTACAAATCGCAGACCACTTTAAAGTCGATGCCTATGCCATACGCGAATGGCATAAGGCGCGTCGCGTGAGTGTTTCACACAATGAAGAAGGTTGGGTTACCGACGTCAAGGTATTGGACGATACGATCCCTCCGCTCTCGCCTGTGGGTGACCTGAAGAAGGAATTAGACATTTACGGTTATGTAGATCCCCGTTATCCGTTTATGCGCACCGATGAAGAACCTGCTTAATAAAATAATTGATAAAAAAAGGCCGGCATGATTGCCGGCCTTTTTCATTTGTATCTGAATTACAGATAGTTTGAGCAGTTCTGAGTTTCTTGAACAAGCTCGGAACCATCACCGTTCACGTCAGCAGTAAGATCACACTGACCAGAATTGTTCACAACGATGTCGATAGTCGCTGTTCCGGCTGCGATTCTCAGTGTACCTGCGGTATAACCACCGAACAGTGTACCAACAAATTCAACTGGTGTTGAAACTGTTACACAACCTTCAATCTCGCTTGAACAAAGGTTGCCTGCAGTAGATACAAATACGAATGAATCTAGAACAATCTCGTAGTTTTCCAGCTTAACCGAGTCGCCTGATGCCCCATCGTTCGCCGTCAAGTTCAGTATCAGCGTCATCTTACCAGTGTTGTCCATCAACATACTCATGGTACCCGCTGATTTACTTGTATTGGTGCCGTCAGATACCTGCAAGTCCATCGTATAACTAAATGAGCTACTACTTCCGTCTGAAGCGACGGAACCTGACATAACTATGCTACCGTTGGTGACATATTCAACCGTTCCTTCAGGTTCACAATAGTTTGAGAATGTAACTGATCCACTGGTTTCCGTTGCACTAAATGTCATCGTTCCGCCACAATCACCATTTTCAGTATAACTACCTATGTCGCCTGTCATCTCACGCGCATGAATCACACTTTTGCGCATAGCCTTTAAATTGGAGCCACCAAACATCCCATCGAAGGCATCAGACATGCTACCACCATCTTCGACCGCAGCTACAATCGTATCCACGTTATCAACTGTAACAGGCGCCGCTGTAGTAGCACCTGTATAGTAATTCGGCATCTCTTCCTCACCACAAGCAGACAAAGCCGCCACTATAGACAAAGCAATTAGTTGTTTTTTCATGTGTATATTCCTAGTTTGGATCTAAAGACGACAGGCGGCAGTTACTGACGCCCATATTTCAATTCAACTAGGATGTTTATTCGGTAAATAGGCTAGAAAATTTAATAAGAAGCGCAAAAAACCTGAGTGTATTTCGATCTTTTGTGACAGATGCACACAAAAAACGAATCCCAGGGAAAAATCAAAAGAAATTCTTGAATATGACTAAGAATCTATCAATGAAAAAAAGGATATGCATGCAAGAACTTACAGCTGGTCGCATAGAACTTCGCTTTAAAAATTGGTGAAATTTTTAAACGCATTCTGATAGTCAAACAAGTTTTTCGTTTATATTCGACGCCAGGTCGTCTGCCCCGCCGCATCTTCTAAAACGATTCCCGCTTCTTTCAACTCATCACGAATGCGATCGGCTTCGGCCCAGTTCTTTTCACTGCGAGCCGTCAGGCGTTGTTGTATCAGCGCTTCCACATCTTCATCACTCAGACCACCTTCCTGGACTGGTGTGGTTTGTTTGAAGAAGACTTCCGGATTGGTTTGCAACAGACCGAGAAAGCCTGCCAACTGACGCAATACGCCGGCGAAGAAAGCAATCTGGGATTGATCTCCATCGCCTTTGGCGCGATTAAGTTCACGTACCACGTCGAACAATACAGACAAGGCTTCCGGCGTATTGAAATCGTCTTGTAGAGCACGATGAAAACGATTGCCATATTCACCCGCATCAACGCTCGCGCTTTCTTCGGTACCGCGTAGAGCGCCATAAAAACGCTCAAGTGCCGCGCGCGCATTATCGAGATTGGTCTGTGAATAGTTCAGCGGACTACGATAGTGACTGGTCAGAATAAAATAACGAATCACCTCTGCAGGATAGTGTTTCAACACCTCGCGCACGGTGAAGAAATTGTCCAGCGACTTGGACATTTTTTCGTTGTCCACCATCACGTGACCATTGTGCATCCACAGATTGGCGAAGTGTTCGCCGGTGGCCGCTTCGGATTGGGCGATTTCGTTTTCGTGATGAGGAAACTTGAGATCCATGCCGCCGCCGTGAATATCAAAATTATTACCCAGGCAATGGGTAGACATCGCTGAACACTCGATATGCCAACCGGGACGCCCCTGCCCCCAGGGAGACTCCCAGTTGGGCTCACCGGGCTTGGCCGCCTTCCACAACACAAAGTCCATAGCGTCGTCTTTGGCCTCGTCGACTTCGACGCGCGCGCCGGCGCGATCTTCTTCCAGATTGCGCCCGGACAGCTTGCCATAGTTTTCAAACTTACTGACGTCGTAATATACATCACCATTTTTCGCTGCGTAGGCATGACCGTTACTGATCAAGGCCTCGATCATCTCGAGAATCTGCGGCATATGCCCGGTGGCCTGCGGCTCCTGGTCGGGACGCAACACACCCAGACCATCGGCATCGCGATTCATCTCCTCGATAAAACGCTCAGTCAGTGCTGAAAACGGCTCACCATTCTGATTCGCACGCTGAATTATCTTGTCGTCGATATCGGTGATGTTGCGGATATAAGTCACGTGCTGATCGCCGAATACATGCTTCAAATAGCGGTAGACGACATCGAATACCACCAATACCCGCGCATGCCCGATGTGACAGAAATCATAAACCGTCATGCCACACACATACATGCGCACATTGGCAGGATCTATCGGTTTGAATTCCTCTTTTTCGCGGGTAAGGCTGTTATAAATCTGAAGCATGAATAGTGTCTCTTAGTGTGATTTTTTCAATTAGCCAATATACAATTTCGTCGTCATGTTGTTCCAGGTTATGTAGAACCCGTCACCCTCTCATCACGTTAGCTTGCCAGCAAGAACAAGACAACACAAATGCGCATTTCGAATTTGCATTTAACACCGTTTTCGCTAAGTAAACGACTTAAATAATGGATATCTGGATCACTGGCCTCGTAAAAACAACTTGTCTAACTGATCCATAGACATCTGCACCCAGGTCGGTCGCCCATGATTGCACTGACCACTGCGCTCGGTCTCTTCCATCTGGCGCAACAGGCTGTTCATCTCGGCGCCACTCAGTTGTCGATTGGCGCGCACGCTTCCGTGACAGGCCATGGTCGCCAGCAATTCATTCGCGGTTTCCCGCAGACGCTGACTGACGCCGTGTTCCATTAAATCGGATAACACATCGCGTACCAGTGTATCCACATTGGCGTCTTTTAACAGACTCGGCACCTGGCGTACTACCAATGACTCCGGACCAATGCGATCGATCTCAAAACCGAAACGCACAAACTCTGTCTGGTGCTCCTCGGCCATTGCCGCCTCACGGCTGCTCACTGCCAAAGTAATCGGCACCAGCAGACGCATGGCGCGTATGCCATCGCTGTCCAGGTCGAGCTTCATGCGCTCATAGGTGATGCGCTCATGCGCGGCATGCATGTCGACGACGACCAGGCCTTGTTGATTTTGCGCGAGAATATACACACCGTGCAACTGCGCAATCGCATAGCCGAGTGGATGCGCATGTCCTTGCTCTTCCTCCGATACACTATTTACCGCGACGGGCTGATTAAAATCGATGACTGGACTTTGCGGATGCAGCGCGCGATAAAACGCGATCTGATCCTGCACCGCCGGACCTTTATACTGGCTTTGAAAAGCCGCCGTGCCATGCGATGTATGGTGTTGCGAACCCGACTCGCGTGTTCCACCAAACGTAGGGCCCGCAAAACCGGACTCCGGCACGCGCCCCGCGTCCCCCTCACCCGGCCGAAGCTCGGCAAGAGCGCTATGTATGCTGCGGAACAAAAAGTCATGCACCAGTCGTGATTCACGAAACCGCACCTCGTGCTTGGCTGGATGGGCATTGACATCGACCTTAGCGGGATCAATTTCAAGGTACAAGACATAGGCCGGCTGCCGTCCATGAAAGAGTACATCCTGATAGGCCTGCCGAATGGCATGGGTAACCAGCTTATCGCGCACCACGCGTCGGTTGACGTAAAAACTCTGCATATCCCCCTGACTACGGGAAAACGTGGGCAAACCAATCCAGCCCCATAGCTTTAGCCCGGCGCCTTCCATCTCCATGAACACGGCATTATCGATAAAGGCTTCGCCGTATAACGCGCCAACCCGCTTTTCCATCTGCAACTGCCCCTGGGCGCGTGGCAGATTGTGTATCACCCGTTGATTGTGTTTGAGCTGAAAGGCAATCTGGAAGTGCCCCAGGGCAATACGTTTGATCACATCTTCCAGGTGACCAAATTCGGTTTTTTCGGTGCGCAGAAACTTGCGCCGCGCCGGGGTGTTATAGAAAAGATCTCGGACTTCGATTGTTGTGCCCACCGGATGGGGAACAGGTTTGGCGTCGAGGGCCAGTTCCCGACCGTCACCCGTGACATGCCAGCCATTATCATCGCCGTCCACTCTTGAACGTAATTCCAGGCGTGAAACCGAACTGATACTGGGCAAGGCCTCGCCTCGGAAACCCATGCTTGCAACGGCTTCCAGATCGTCAAGCGTGTGTATCTTACTGGTCGCATGTCGGCTCAGCGCCAGTGGCAAATCGTCTTTTTCAATCCCACATCCGTCGTCACGCACGCGGATAAGCCTTACGCCGCCCTCCTCGACCTCGATTTCAATTCGCGTCGCACCGGCATCAATACTGTTCTCGACCAGTTCCTTCACCACCGATGACGGGCGCTCCACCACCTCGCCCGCAGCGATTTGATTGGCCAATTGCGGTGAAAGCAAGTGTATCCGGTGTCGTTCTACGACGGCGTCAGTCATGGCTACCTGAGTCTGTTGAGATTTGGGTCGGGCATTATATCAGTTTCCGAGCGGCCACAAAAAAGGGTGGCCTTGGCCACCCTTTTGAAATATCGCGATAGCACTTGGGTTAAATACCGCCGCCCATCGCCCGACGCGCTTTCTGAAAGACGTTTTTTACGCTATCGCTGATTTGATTTTCTTTCTCGACCTCTGGGCCGATCAGCTTATCCACCATGGTCACGATGATCTTGCCCAGGGAATTACCAAAGTATTCACGACTCATGGCGCGTGAACGAAGATTGCGCATATTGGTCTCGAAGCGATTCATAATGTCGTGGAGTTTATCTAACTCTGCCGTGGCTTCGTTGAGTTTTTGACGGTAGCTATTCGCCTCAGCGCTGAGCTGAGTAAGCTCTTCAACCTTGCCCTGTTCGATTTGATACAGGTTATGGAGTTCTTCGACCTGTCGCTCCAGGCGGGCCTGACGTTCATTGAGCAGGCGATTACGGGTCCTGAGCGTACGGATATTGTATTCGGACAATAACCAGCCCGATCCAAGAACAGTTCCAATAATCAATAATACTATGGTCATGTAGTTACATACCGGGGAAGACAGACACTGCCCATGTTAACGGAAATGTAACACAATTGTTTCAATACAAATTACGCCAATTTCTCCGCAGTTTTGCCATTTCACCTCTTGCCCAAATGTGTAGCTTATTGTTTTTATTGGTCATGCTAACTATGGTTAATCCCCGCCTCTATTATTCCCCATTTAGCCAGCAGCTCTTCCATGGACTTCATATTGACTGGTTTCTTTAAGAAACCGTCCATACCGACCCGTAGACACTCTTCCCGTTCATCGTCCTGAAAGCTGGTAGACATGGCAATCACGGGCGTTCGTATGGCGCGTTCCAGACTCTGATCGTCTCCCAGGGCCAGGCTATATTCATATTCACGGATCAACTTGGTGGTCTGTAGCGCCTTCTTATCCGTCGTCTGCATATCCATAATCACCAGCTCATAGGGGCGTTTCTTCAACGCATCCAGCGCCGCTTCGCTATTGGTGGCAATATCACCATACACCCCCATGCGCGAGAGAAAACCGGCCAGAATCTTTTGATTGGTAAAATTGCTCTCGACGATTAACACGGTATGACCTGCCGGCTTGGCTTCACGCAGGCTGTGTTTGGTGACCATAGTCGCCTGATCTAATGCCTCCATGCCGCCGGCGATCTGCATCAAGCTATCTTGTAGCTGGGAACGGCTAATAGGTTTACTCAAATAGGCTTTGACGCCAAGTTCACGGGCAGTTTGCCCGTCGCCAGGTGAGCCTTTCGCTGTCAGCACTATGATGTTAACCGACGCTGTGTCTTCGTTGGCAGTGAGGGCGCGGACCAGATCAAATGCCTTGTTTGCAGAAGAGCTGAGAGAGATATCGATAATGCAAAAACCTACCGGGCCTTTTGCGCTAATCATCTGACTCAACAATGTGGACGCTTTGGCAAAATCACCTGTTGAGTCGCAAACCATTCCCCACTTTTCCAGCACGCTACTGATCGTCTTGCGATTTCCTTCCACTTCGCCAACAAGAAAAACCTGATGTCCATCAAGTGAGGAGCTGGGAATTTGTGCCGCGTGTGTATGCGCAAGCACATAAGGAATTTCAAACCAGAACGTCATACCCCCATTGCCATTTTCATCTGCGCCGATCTTTCCTTGCATAAGCGAGACAATTTTCTTCGACAGATTCATGCCCAGACTGGTGGTGTTGTACTTTTCATCCGCGACAACAAAACTGCTATCCGGCTCCTCAACAAAAGCCTTTTGCAGTTCAGTGTCCAAACCGCGGCCGGAATCATTGATCTCAAACCGAAGCTGTATCTGTTCTTTCTCTGCCCTGGCAAGCGAGGCGCTCAACACAATATCGCCATGATCGGTAAATTTGATCGCCTGACTGGTCAGATTGATTAACACCTGTCGCAGACGTGTCGGATCGCCAGTGACGCGCTCGGGAACTTGAGAACTGATAAGACTGGTAAGCTCCAGACCTTTCTTATAGGCCTCGATGGACAACATCTCTACAACGTCTTTTATCGTACCGCGCAAATCAAAATCGATATTGTCCAACTTTAATTCATTGGCTTTGAAACGCGAATAATCCACCAGCTCGTTGAGTAATTCCAGGCCCCATTCACCAGAGCGATAGGCCAGTTCAATGTATTCGATTTGGCGACTGCTCACCTTGGATTCGCGCAGCAGTGACAACATGCCTAATATGCTGTTAACCGGAATGCGTATCTCGTTGCTAATCGTCGCCAGCTCACGGGCATTAATCGTGTTTGAGCTGGTTTTTTTGGGCGTGATCTTCGGTAAAGACAAGCCCTTTTCCGGCTCGGGTGTGGCGGCAACATCATGGCTTTCGCGTCGACGCCCCTTTAGCAACATGGCAAGCAAGAATGCCGTCAGCCCAACCAGCACACCTTTAAAAAGGAATTGTTGTTGAATGAGAGCATTGACCCGACCCACCTCAAAAGCGACCAATACCTGTACATTGAGCGAATTGTCTTTGAACGTTCCCCACAGACTGCCGCTATTATTGACGACGGTGTTTTCCATATCCTGATCGTCGAAGATTTCCAGAACCCGGATTAACTCCGGTTGCTCGACATTTGCGCCCGCGCCACCGAGTTGCTTTTCAATCACAACTTCGCGTTTGTCGTTGACGAAATAAATACTGTGAAAATTGTCGTTCAACTGTCTACCCAGATAAGTCAGCAAATCCTGGGTATTGATTTCCATAATCAGCACGCCAATGACGATGCCACTCGATGCGATATTGATGTTGAGGGTTAAACGTTTTGCCTCGTCAAACTGGCTGACGCCGGGCAATATCTGAAATGGCCGATAGGCCATGATGCGTCGAAACTCGGGATCGCTGGACAAATCGATGAAATCGTCCTGGACCTGCATCTCACGCACCACAACGAGCTCTTTGCCGAAACGGTCAATCAGACGCAGCGAGTAAATCTGATTTTCCTGGTTATTGAGAAATTCGGTGAAGGTTTGCTCCAGGGCACGTCGGGAAGCCAGCGTACTCTGGTTGTCATCGATTGCGGTGACCAGACGCCTGATCGCGTCCACCCGCGACAAGCCCATCAGTCCGTTCTTCCAGTCATTAGTTCGGCGGGAAAGACTTTCTTTTTCAAGAACGATACTTTTTGCTACGTCGCTGCGAACCTGCTCGTAAATAGCCTGGCGCTCCAGCAGGAATAAAACTCCCAAGCTGACGGCCAACAACAGCAAAATACCAAGAAAGCGCATAGATATGATTCACTTCGACGATAGAGAACAACTAACCCTGAGGTAATTTGCAAGATATTGACCAGGCGCTATGGAATGCGTAGCGTCTGACCCGGTTGAATTTGACTATTAGACAATTGATTGTGATTCATGAGCTGTGACACGGCGACGGAATAACGACCGGCTATGCCGGACAGTGTTTCTCCCCGACGAATCAAGTGCTCCCGGTCTGCCTGAGCAAACGAGGTGTTTGGCAAAGGATTTTGACGAAAAAAGTTCTCCACGCCCTTCAATATCCCGCTCGCCATCTCGCTTTGAAAGTCTTCAGAACGTAAACGGTGTTCTTCCTTCGGGTTAGAAATAAACGCTGTTTCGATCAATACCGAGGGAATATCCGGCGACTTCAAGACCACGAAACGTGCGTATTGAACCTGTTTCTTTCTTACCTTGCCGACTTTGCCTAACTCGTTGAGCAGATCATCGGCGACACGAGTGCTGACATCTATCGTCCCACTCATAGACAAATCCAGCAAAACCGAGGCAAGCACATCATCTTTATCATCAAGACTGACGCCTCCCATCAGGTCAGACGCATTTTCCCTCGCTTCCAACCAGCGTGAAGCCTCGTCGGATGCGCCGCGTGCAGACAAGACATACACCGAAGACCCGGCCACGCGCGAATTCTTATACGCATCGGCATGAATAGACAAAAACAAATCTGCCTTATGTCGTCGCGCCAGCTCAATCCGTTTGCGTAAACTGATGTAGTAATCGCCATCACGAATCAACACCGCGCGCATGCCCGGGGTTGCATCGATTTTACTGGCAAGCTTACGCGCAATGTTCAATACCACGTCTTTCTCTCGCGTGCCGTAACGACGACCATAGGCGCCCGGGTCCTCGCCACCATGTCCGGCATCTATGGCTACGACGACATCACGCAATAATGATTCTTTTGGTATGACAGGAGCGACAGGCTCAATTTTTTCGGCTTTCGTCGGAGAAAAATTCTCTGGATAAGGCAAATCTACAACCAGGCGATGGCCATATTGATCATTAGGGGCAAGGAAAAACGCCTCAGGTGTAATGTTCGTCCCCAGATCCAGCACCACACGAAAATCGTTTTTACGACGTACCGAAGCGCGTATCGCATCAATCACAGGATGTTCAGTTGCCACCTGAGGAATCTCTGATTCGAGTCCGGTCTCCTTCAGATCAATAACGACGCGATTAGGCTTTTTGAGCGTGAAAACCGAATAGCCTGTTGGATTAGACAGGTCAAATACCAGGCGCGTGTGATCCGGTGCGTCCCACATGCGCACACCGGTAATACCTGTCGCGGCAAACGCCTGCGATGCCACAAGACAGGTAACAAATAACAGCACAATTTGTTGGATTCTCAACATAGCGTTATTTATGCGTTATATTCCTCGTAAATTCAAGGCAAAACATTGGATTGCTCCACTATTTCCGCG
Organism: Gammaproteobacteria bacterium; assembly: GCA_029881255.1. Classification (NCBI taxonomy): domain Bacteria; kingdom Pseudomonadati; phylum Pseudomonadota; class Gammaproteobacteria; species Gammaproteobacteria bacterium. Next base: position 189,054 of record JAOUMY010000008.1, read on the forward strand.
CCGATTTCGTGCACATTACGGACCAGGCGAATTCAAAACTTTCTGTAACAGGCTTTGTCCTTTTGCGGTGTGAGATTCCAGATGCGCACGCCGAGATGCCGTGCCGGAGTATTCCAGTTTCACTTCGATATCGGCTGCGGGCAACACGCCGCGTCCGCGGTCGGCCCACTCAACCAGACAAACACTGTTACCAAAAAAATAATCTCTTATGCCCATGTATTCCAGTTCCGAGGCATCACCAAGGCGATACAGATCGAAATGAAACACGCGCAGGTTTTTATAAAAATAGTGCTCTACCAGACTATAGGTCGGGCTGCGTACCGCGCCCTTATGCCCCATCGCCTGCAGGAAACCTCGAACCAGTGTCGTCTTGCCTGCCCCGAGATCACCATGCAAATAGATTTTTTCTCCGGCGTAGACTGAACGCGCGAGCTTTTGCCCGAGACGCAAGGTATCGTCTTCGCCTCGCAAAACCATATCCCCTTGTACGGTCCTCATGGATTCACCACTTCACGTATACGCCCGATGATGTCACTGGCAAGCATCCCTCTTTCACCCGATTGCGCTGCGAGATCGCCGGCCATAGCGTGCACGCCAACCCCAAGCGTTGCCGCCTCAACCAAAGAAATATTCGGGTATTGGGCTACCACGCCGCCCAATATTCCACTCAAGACATCGCCGCTTCCGCCGGAAGCCATACCCGGATTTCCTCGCGTGCACACAGTAAAAGTATTGCCATCATAAATCAGTGTCCCTGCCCCTTTAAGTACACAGATCCCACCATATTGTCTGTGAATAGCCTCACAGGCGGCGAAACGATCCGCCTCAATCTCATGCACTGTTGAGGCCAGTAATCGCGCTGCCTCACCGGGGTGCGGCGTGAGTATCCAATCCTGTCTGGCTTGTGGTGATTGTGCCAGCAAGTTTAGCCCATCGGCGTCGACAATTTTTGGAAGGCCAAGGTTGATCGCTGAATCAAACAAAGACCGACTCCACTCGTTCTGGCTCAGACCGGGACCGAGCACACAGACATTGGCACGTCGGGCGAGTTCCCCAAGTGCATCGGGTTGTTCGATGCCATGACACATGAGTTCCGGTCTGGATTGCGTTATCAGCGCGGCGTGATCGCTACGCGTAGCAACACTCACCAGACCAGCACCACAGCGTAGACTCGCCTCTCCCGCCATGCGTATCGCACCAGAATATCCGGCTTCTCCACCGATGAGCAATACATGACCGTGCACGCCTTTATGTGCGTGACGTGCACGCGGCACGAAAAGACTGAGCTGTCCCTCACTCCACACGCCGCTAGTGGCTTGAACTTTACGACTGACTTCTCGTGGAATCTGTAAATCAGAATAATTGATTTTTCCACTCAAATGCGGACCTGCCCCAGTGTACAGGCCGCGCTTATGAGCAATAAACGTCGTGGTTATCGTTGCGCGTACCGCGAGCGGTTCACCCGTGTCATCCTGCGCAAGCGCCTGTCCAGTATCGGCATGCAGACCCGAGGGTATATCGAGTGCCAACACGGTTTTGCCGCAGGTGTTTAGTTGCACAATTGCATCACGCCACTCGCCTTCCGGTTTTCGTTGTAACCCGGTACCAAAAATGGCGTCGACGAGGTGTGAGCAGCTGGCGAGTTCTGTCTCATTAATCGGTCTGATTTTGATACCGCTATCGCACATCGCACGATAGGCCAGCAAGGCATCGCCTTTCTGCTTTTCGATATCACCGATTTGAAAGACTGTGACCGGAATAGCCGCTTGCCGAGCCAAACGCGCGACGACATAACCATCACCACCGTTATTGCCCAGACCACACACCACTCCGAGATGTTTGATGTCGCCGCATTCATTCAGTAGCGTTTGAAAGGCAAACTCTCCCGCCCGCGTCATTAGTTGATAGCCGGGTATGTCGAATTCATTTATGGCAATGCGATCGAGCTCGCGAGTTTGTTCAGCGGTATAAAGGGCGATAGAGTGAGATTTCATTTATAATCGTCTAGCCAGCAAACGCCTGTTTATTGTAATGACAAGTCCTGAACACCACAAACAAACTTTAAAAAACCCGCAGCAACTCGTGGCGCAGATCAAACTTTGGGCGCGGGAGTTGGGTTTTCAACAATGCGGCATTAGTGATATTGAACTTGAACAGGCGCAACAGCATTTACACAACTGGATAGCACAACATTTTCACGGCGAAATGGATTACATGCATCGCCATGGTGAAAAACGCTGGCGACCAGAACAACTCGTGGAAAACACCTGTGCAATTATTGCGGTGCGCATGGATTATCTGCCGCAAGAAGATATCGACCCGTTGACATTGCTCGGCCAGCAAGACCAGGCCTATATCTCACGTTATGCGCTAGGGCGCGACTATCACAAAGTTTTACGCAAGCGTCTGCAACAATTGGCCAGTCGCATCGAAAATGCCGTGGGCGAATTTGGTTATCGTGTGTTTGTCGACAGCGCGCCGGTACTGGAAAAGGCGATTGCCGAAAAGGCCGGACTTGGCTGGATAGGCAAACACTCCAATCTTCTATCGCGCGAATCAGGTTCATGGTTTTTTCTGGGAGAGATCTATACCGACCTGCCTCTGCCCCCGGATCAAGCGATAGACAAACATTGCGGCACCTGCACCAGTTGTATGACTGAATGTCCGACAGACGCAATTATTGCCCCTTATACAGTCGATGCCCGTCGTTGTATTTCCTATTTGACCATAGAGCTACACGGCGCCATTCCCCTGGAGTTCCGTAAAGCAATGGGCAACCGCATCTATGGCTGCGACGATTGTCAGCTGGTATGTCCCTGGAACCGATTCGCCAGCGTGAGTGAGGAAAATGATTTTCGTATTCGCTATTCGCTCAACGATGTTTCGCTGGTGACGCTGTTTCTGTGGGATGAGAAAACCTTTCTGGAACACACCGAGGGGTCACCCATACGCCGCATAGGCTATGAACGCTGGTTGCGTAATATCGCCGTCGCCCTGGGCAATGCGAGTTCCAGTCCCGGGGTGATTAACGCCCTGAGGACTCGCCTACACTACCCTTCTGAACTCCTGCGCGAGCATGTGCAATGGGCTTTGTCGCAACACGGCAGTTAAGAAAAATTACTCCGCTCCATGTGGCACAGGCTTACCGGTGTCAAAACAACTCCATGCTTGTTGGAGCCATTTTGCCTGCCTTGGCCTTGCGCTGATTCCGCAGCCTAACCATGCCACAAAAATATGACGATTATTTTAATAAGTGCTGTCGGTAAAAGCGTAACTCGTCTATCGACTCTTTGATATCGTCGAGCGCAAGATGCGCCCCTTTCTTCTCGAAACCGCTGTAAACATCGGGTGCCCAGCGACGGGCAAGTTCCTTCAAGGTACTGACATCGAGATTACGGTAGTGAAAATAGGCTTCCAGCCTGGGCATTAAGCGATAAAGAAAACGACGATCCTGGCAGATACTATTGCCACACATTGGCGACTTACGTTCACCAACATATTGCTGCATAAATGCGAGGGTTTGTTCCTCCGCATCTGACATACCGGTACTGCTCTCCAGTACCCGTTGGGTGAGCCCGGAACTACCGTGTTGACGGGTATTCCATTCATCCATGGCGTCCATCACGGATTTATCCTGGTGGACGGCCAGCATCGGACCTTCTGCCAATATGTTTAAATCCTTGTCCGTCACTATGGTAGCGATTTCGATGATTTGATCGGTATCCGGATCCAGACCGGTCATCTCAAGATCGAGCCACACCAGGTTGTCATCGTTTTTGCTCATAACATACCCATTATTGCGTTAATCGATTAAACTGGCGCCTATGATAACCCATTCAGTTACAGATTTAACCTGACATCGCATGAGCAAACGCAAACTCTCCCACCAGCAAAAATGGCGACTGTCTAAAATCCAGCAGGAGCGTATTCGGCGGGCGCAGAAAAAGGCCGAGGCCGTAGAGAACCAGTTGGAGGAAAGCGCGGCCAGTGATGAAAAACAGGGGCGCGTGATTGCCAATTTTGGCGCTCGCTTGCTAGTGGAAGTCGAACAACACAAGATTATCAGTTGTCAGTCCCGCGCTAATCTGGGGCAAGTGGTGGTTGGCGATTATGTTATTTACCAGCAGTTGTTGAACTCGGAAGACGGTGTGGTTACTGCCATCTGTGATCGCCAGTCCATACTCGCCCGAACGTTATACCACGGCGAGGTAAAAGCAATTGCCGCAAATGTCGATCAGATTTTTATCCTTAATTCCCCTATACCGCAATTACAGACAGCGCTTATTGACCGCTATCTTATCGCCACCGAGATGACCCACATCGAGGCCATTGTGGTGTTTAATAAAATTGATTTGCTGGATGCGGAAACGCGTGCACGCATCGATCAGCTTGTCGAGCTTTACACTGCGTTGGGATATCGGACCTTGCTCTATTCCAACAAGACCGACCTGGGTGTGGCTGAGTTGCACAATGCCTTGCATGACAAGACTTCCGTTCTGGTTGGACAGTCTGGCGTGGGCAAGTCTTCGACGATAAAACGTTTGTTACCGGATATGGACATTCAGATTGGCGAATTAAACGAATATGGAACGCTCGGACGTCACACTACCAGCGTGGCACGTCTGTATCACCTGCCCCACGGGGGCGACATCATCGACTCACCAGGCGTCAGAGACTTTGGCCTATGGCATCTACCCAAGGATGACATCATCAATGGCTTTCGAGAATTACGCGAACTCAGTGGCATGTGCCAATTTCGGAATTGTTCACATGCCCACGAACCCGGATGCGCAATTCTACAGGCCAGAGACGACGGCAACATCAGCGAAGAGCGCTTTGCCAATTTCCAGGCCATTATGTCGAGTATAGAAGACGGCGCCCGCGAAGACTGATTACGCGCGTTAACGATCTTTTTGAGCAGGATTTGAATATGACGATTTATGAAATAGCAAACGACGAAATGCAGATCTCGGTCAAATCGCAAGGCGCGGAGTTGTATTCCGTCAAAAGTCACAATATCGAATTGTTATGGCAAGCCGATCCGCAATTCTGGCCCCGCCACGCGCCAAATCTATTTCCGATAGTCGGCCGTTTGAAAAACGATCAACTGATACACCAGGGCAAACCCTACCCTATGACGCAACACGGCTTTGCGCGGGATATGGAATTCGAATGCATTGAACAGGAAAACAGCCTGCTGATGTTTCGACTGACAGACAATGAACAAACCCGTTGCCAGTATCCTTTCCTGTTCGAGCTTCTGGTGAGTTATGCACTACTCGGTAGTCGCTTGATGATCGTCTATACTGTACGCAATTATCATGAGCAGGAACTGCCATTCAGCATCGGTGGACACCCGGGATTCAATTGGCCACTCCTTCCCGATACAATTTCGTCTGACTACCATATTCGCTTTGAGCACGAGGAGGCCGCGCATATCTGGCAACTCAAGAATGGATTGATCTCTCAGGAATTGCGCAACTCTCCGCTAGAAGGAAAAAGCCTGATGCTCAGCGCCGAACTATTCGAAAACGATGCGCTCATTTTTCCAGACCTCAACAGTCAATCAGTAAGCTACCAAACCAAGGATGGAAAAGGCATTACGTTCGACTTCACTGGATTTCCGGATCTGGGCATTTGGACTAAACCCGGTGCGCCGTTTATTTGTATCGAGCCCTGGTCAGGACATGCCAGCCCGGAGAGTTTTGCCGGAGAATTTACGGAAAAACCCGGCGTACATGTGCTGCCACCATTCAGTGAACACAGTCTTTCATATAGTGTAAACATTCATATTTAAATAGGCACGAAAGGTATGTTGAACATGGACAATCTCACCATACGCGAAGAACAAACTTCAGATTTCGATGCGATAACTGACATTATCGATCGCGCCTTCGCGGGTAAAGATTACGCCGATGGTGACGAATCGCAACTGATGCCGAAACTTCGCGAACAAGGTGCGCTGACACTTTCGTTGGTTGCGCTTAGCGGGGATACGATTATTGGGCAGGCAGCATTTTCACCTGCGAAAATCGCCGACAAGGCAGAAGACTGGTTCACGCTTGGCCCGGTCGCAGTATTACCCGGTTATCAGCGTCAGGGAATCGGTTCTAAACTTATACTGACCGGCCTCGAACGCTTACGACAGAATGGCGCTAGCGGCTGTATCGTTGTCGGTGACACCAACTATTATTGCCGGTTTGGATTTACGCTTGCACCCCATTTGTCACCATCCGCTGCCTATGCAGAACACTTCATGATAAAACTCTTCCGCGGCAGTGAACCACAAGGCAAGTTTCGGTTTCATCCCGTATTTGAAAATGGTTCACCAAATTCGGCCGACTAAACCCGCCAAGCAATACTATTGTGTGTGCTTACAACGTTTTTCCCTTGAGGAATTCCGCCAGAACAACGTCCAATTTTAAAATGTGGCCAATTAGCCACTCTTTTAAAAACTCATTCACTTCATTGAGATCGATATCGACGCCATTCTCGAATTGCGTCAGTAAATCATTGGCGGTTTTCTTAAAACCCTCGTGTGCATTCTTGTGCGCATCATAGTTTGGATAGCCGTAGGCCTGCATGAGCTCCTCTTCGAGGAAAAAATGCGTCTTCGTATATTCGACCAGGCCCGATAAAACCTTCTCGATCAAACTGGCGCTAGCCTCATTATCCAAGGCCCTCTGCAGTAAATTGATATAAGAAATCAATACCTCGTGTTCCTGATCAATAAGCCTGTTCCCTACCATTAAGCTGGCGTCAAACTCAATGTAAGACATATATTCCCTCGTCAGTCGATGATTAACTGTGTCCTGCAACTTCTCTTCAGAAGTCTAAACATTCCTTCCTCACCATGCACAAATGTGACCGCCCATGGGTGTTGCTTTACGTGATTATTTATAGGCTAATCATAAAATCCGAGCATGGCTCTCAAACATGCGGGGAACCAGATCGGATATTAACGAGACATTTACTGTTCATGCGCCAGGACGTTGATAATGTTGTATTTCCACCCCTGCGAACCCATTCATTTAGCCCGTTGGTACTAAACAAAAACAAGGTCTAAATCACGGAACTACCTTAAAGAATCTACGTTTACAGCCGACTTAAGTCTTACACCAAAGACAATTTTTTACATTCTCACTATTCAACTCCAGGTTATCGAAAAATGAAATTAACAATCAAATCCAAGATGCTGACGATCGCAGCCCTGTTTCTCGCGTCTATTTTTGTGAGTGGTGGACTAATGTGGTATTCCAACAGCCAGATTAGCGAACTGAAAGACGAGCGTGGCCTGGCGACTCAAATTGAAGCGGATATGTTGATGCTGAGACGTAATGAGAAAGACTTTCTGATGCGCACCGACAAGAAGTATCTGGATAAATTTGAAAAGAATTTCGCGGCGATGGAAGAACATGTTGAGCAAATACTTCAAATTTCATCCAGGCAGCATATGGACGCTGCACTAATCGTTCAAATTCAGCAGATACTCCGTGAATACCGTGACACCTTTCGCAAGCTGGTAGCCGTACAGGAAAAGATTGGATTTGATCACAAATCTGGACTGAACGGCCAACTTCGCGACGCCGTACACAATGCGGAAGAAGTTATCAATGAACTCAAAAATGACAAACTATTGAGCCAAATGTTGATGTTGCGCCGCAGGGAGAAGGATTTTATGTTGCGCGATGATCCCAAGTATATCGATAAATTCAACAAAGACTTCGCCAAAATGACGGCCACATTAATGGCTGAAAAACTCCCTTCCAAAGCTCGTAGTCTAATACAGGAAAAAATGGAAGCCTATTCACGCCAGTTCCTTGCCTACACCGATGGCGCAAAAGAAAAAGGTTTGTCTTCAGAGCAAGGACTACGTGGCGAAATGCGCAATACGGTGCACAAAACTGAAACGTCTTTAGAACAATTATTTATTCAAATCGAAGAATTCAGCGCGGCCAAGATCAATCGATCCAATACCATATCCATCGTGCTGGGGTTGACGCTCGCGCTCCTTTCCCTTGGCTTTATTGTAAGTATAGCGCGTGGAATACTTAAACCACTGAATGCCATGATGCACGCAAGCGACGATTTGCATCAAGGCGATGGTGATCTTACCTATCGCTTACCAGACTTTGGCCATGATGAATTTGGGCAAACCGCAAAGTCGCTAAACGGGTTTATCGAAAAAATTCAAGTCGTACTGGAAGACGTTAGTCGAGGTATCGAGGCTATTGCTAATGCTTCCTCACAAGTGAATGAGACTGCCGGTTCACTAAGTCAGAGTGCTTCAGAACAGGCTGCGAGTGTTGAAGAGACCTCCGCCTCGCTGGAAGAAATGGGCTCATCCATAGACCAGAATGCGGAGAATGCTAAAGTAACCAACGAAATGGCACGCAGCGCCGCAACGAAAGCACAAGAAGGTGGAAAGAGCGTGGCGGAGACAGTTTTGGCGATGAATGAAGTCGCTGAAAAAGTTAGCCTGATCGAAGACATCGCCTACAAAACAAATCTATTGGCGCTCAATGCGGCAATTGAAGCTGCACGCGCCGGAGAACATGGCAAGGGTTTCGCCGTTGTAGCCGATGAGGTGCGCAAGTTAGCGGAACGCAGCCAGATTTCCGCACAGGAAATTACCGAGCTCACAACCAAGAGCGCGAGTGTCGCCAAACGCGCTGGTGATTTGCTTAACGAAATAGTCCCTGCAATCACAAAAACATCCACCTTGGTCGATGAAATCAGTCTAGGCTCCAACGAGCAACGTGCGGGTATCACACAGGTGAATCAAGCCGTGTCGCGGCTGGAGCGTGTCGCACAAACCAATGCGGCTTCATCAGAGGAATTGTCCTCTACTTCTCATTCACTAAAGACTGAGGCTGACCAGCTAAAATATGCAATTGGCTTTTTTAAGCTGAGCTAGATGTCCGCAGACTAACACTATTGGATGAAAATAATTCAACGCGAGAGGCACTGCACCGAACGTCAGTCGAACTGAGCATATCTTGTCTGATCATAACTAGTTCTTGCTCACCAGCGGCCTGGATTAGTAGATCCCCAGGTGTTTCTTGCATAAGGTGTTGCACAATTCCATGGTCCAAATCTTCTAATACAATAAGTACGACATATTTCCTTTTTGTTTTTATTCGATATATTTATTAGACTCCTGATACAAAATACTAAATAGCCAGAATCAAGGAAAAGGCATCAGTGAACATCTGCAAATCACGCCACTCACGGAGGAGTTTAGGGTTCTTATCATTTCTGGTTATAGTGCAGTTAATTCTTGGCTGTGCCTCACAACAAAGTGCCACACCCTTTATTCAATCCATGCAGGGGCCCGTATTGCTCGCTCATCGCGGGGTTCACCAGACGTATGATACAAGCAAAATTGAAAGAGACACTTGCACTGCACAACACATCTATTCACCAACGCATGGTTTCCTGGAAAACACTCTAGCCTCTATGCAAGCGGCCTTTGACTACGGAGCCGACTTGGTGGAGTTTGACATACATCCGACCATAGACGGTGAGTTCGCCGTATTTCATGACTGGACACTGGATTGTCGTACCGAAGGTCATGGTGTTACACGGGAACAATCCTATTCGTATCTCAAGACCCTGGATGTCGGATACGGTTATACCGTGGACGGTGGCAAGACATTTCCTTTTCGAGGAAAAGGCGTTGGCCTAATGCCAACGCTAACAGAAGTGCTCAATACCTTTCCGAATCGACACTTTCTGATCAATATAAAAAGCAATGACACCCAAGAGGGTGTACTGCTCGCAAACTACTTGAATAAACTTCCGGCCAGGCAACGACATTTACTCGCTGTGTACGGGGCAGAAACTCCTGTCGCGGTCGTGCGTGAACGAGTCCTCGACGTGATAACCATGAGCAAGCAATCGGTTAAATCTTGCGCGATTCGCTATATGTTGATGGGGTGGCTGGGAGTAATTCCGCAAAGCTGTGAACGTTCGCTGATTGCCTTACCTATAAACAAAGCGGGATGGATGTGGGGTTGGCCAGATCGTTTTATCGATAGAATGCAGAATGTGGGCAGTGCCGTGTTCGTTGTAGGGCAGAAAGGCGAAGGCGCGACCGGCGGAATCGACTCAATTGAAACACTGGCAACTTTACCCGCATCCTATCGTGGTGGCATTTGGACAAATCGAATCGAATTGATAGGCAAGGTAGCTCGCAAGCAATACAACAAGTAATACTACGACTACTTGATGCTATCCAGACTCAATAAGAATTTTTCAAGTTGTTCAGCTTCTTTTTTGCTCAGATCAATATCAAACAGGTCTGTCACTCGATACGTCAACGGTGGCGGATCATTATAGTGTTCGATAACCTCCGCCAGCGTTTTATATTGTCCCGCGTGCATATAAGGCCCCGTTTTGGACACATCGCGTAGACCTGGGGTTTTCATCGAGCCTATAGTCTCGTCTTTCTCAGTCGTGATATAGGTCAATTCTTCGCAGTTTTTATTTGCCGCGTCGTTGTATTCGCTACGGCAATTGAATTCGCTTTTCAGCACCTGCTGAGCTCCGGAATACCGTCCCCAGTCGAAATCGAAGCCCTTCCTGGGAGGCGTGTTTACATTGTGAAATTCCCGGTCAGAAAACAGTGGACTATTATGGCAAATAAAACAATTCGCCTTGCCGATGAACAACTTTAGTCCGGCCGCTTCATCACTGGAATACACCGACACGGCTTTATCAAACTCACCCTTCACCAGAGAATTGACATATTGGTCAAATCGAGACGTAGTCGGTTGCAATGTGGTTTCATATGCCGCGATAGATTTGGCCATATTGACGAATATCTGGGTTATGCTGACCCTATCTTGTAGGCTCATTGCCTTCCAATGCTTTTTATAGGCCGCATCGTCTACAGAGACACGCATCAAAGGGAACCGTACATTGTCAGAGATATCCGGCATCAAGCCAAATATCTCTTCGTACTGCTTACGCAAGGAGTTGTCATTGAAGACTATCAAGGCGTATTGAATTCTATTGCCGCCGTGCTCCAATGGATTTTCCAGTGGACCTGTCGCCTGTGACCACAAACTGTCACTGCGTCCATCATGGAAAAACCAGGTATGCTCACTCGCACCTACTATAGTCGGAGCATTTCGACTGGTTTCGACCAGACCTTTGGCAGTGGCCCGACCATCAGTAAAATGCTTATCGACCTGATGACAACTGGAACAGGAAATTGTCTCGTTTTGACTGAATCGTGGATCAAAAAATAGCTTTCTACCGAAGTCTATTGCTGACTGATTGCCCACAAAACGGTTACTTTCGTCCTTAGAACCTGGCAAGGCATTTATTGACAAAGAGGAGAGCAAATCAATTTGCGCCGCTGTCCACTGATGTTCCAATGGCAGGCTTACCGAAGAACGTTCCGGTAATGGTGAACAACCCAAGAACAGTATTAAAATAGCTGTGATTATAGGCGCATATTGCATCATCGAAGAACCGGTTGAATGTTACAGATCTATCTTAAAAACCACGCGATCACGTCGCAGTTTTTGCTCTTCTTTTATATTGATACGCATTTGCCATGATCCGGGCATACTAAATTTTACACCGTCGATTGTGTAACGCCCTTCCCCTAAATATTTTTCGACACGTGCCGTGGTGGGAAAGCCGTGTTTATGCTGAGGCATCCCGCCATGGATACGAATCATGGCATCTTCTACAGGTTTTCCGTCGCTAGTCTCTACCTGTAACGTCCAGGAATGAATTTTGTTCGTAGGAATAGGAAAAGTATTACTAAACAGTTTTACCCGATATTTGCCCTCATCCGAGGTCTGTATCACGGCGTTTTCAAGATTACTAAAGGCCAAACCTGTATTTCCGGAATGCTTGGATTGACTTGCACAGGCAGACAATACCACACAGGCCATTGCAAACAAGAATGTGAGACTTTTCATCTTCTTCATATAATAAAATCCAACTTTGAGAGTCACTAATCCTGATCTTTTCGACCGGATCTAAGGCAGGTATTTGAAACCAGACCGGCATTCTAAATACTATTACCCTGCAAGTAAACTAACATGACCAGGACGAGAATTAACAATAAAAAACAGCCCGCTCATAAGAGCGGGCTGTTTCGTTTACGACAATTAAACTGTGTCGTTAGTCTTGCTTAGAAGCTACCTGCGTTTGCAGGTGCATCGGCCTGAAGAGCGGGTGTCAGTGTTGCACCACGCATCGGCTGAATCACACCAAAACCGAACTCTGCACGACCATCTGGCAATTCATTTACCAGGTTGATACGTGGGAAAGTCGGCTTGAAGTTAGCTTCGGTGATCGCGCCACCCAGACCTTGTACTGTTACAGTCGCGGCTGTACCTGAACGCAGATCCAGAATCTCGATGTCACCTTCTGCTACGTAACGACCAAAGGCTTCAACCACATCCAGTGGGAATATGGTTTGACCTGCTGCTGCACGTGCCTTGAACTGTGAAGACGTCACCCATGCCATTTGCGCACCGTAGGCTTTGCCTACCTTCGCAAGAATGAACATGTTCTTGTCGTCAGCGCAGCTGCGGCTTGGCCATGCGGCACACTTGTCAGCACTGGTTACCTGGTTACGGTTGATGCGGTTCCAGTCAGCGTCATAGTAGTACGATGCATA